>NZ_DASYBS010000050.1:0-124572 GCF_036500665.1 Cedecea sp. | reverse complement strand
AAGCGGCAGACCTCCGTTTTATCTCCCAGTCCTGGGTCGGCTGAGATGCGTTCCCGACGCTCTCAGCCTCCGGCCGTTCCCGACGTCCGGACCCTGGCCAGTCGGAGAGAAAACGGAGGCGATTTAAGCCGGAACCGTGCCTCGCTTCAAACCCGCAGCTACACAGAGCGTCACAGTCGCTGCAAGTCTCACAGCCACGCCCTTGTTCCCGGCTCTCATCGCCCCCGGTGATGACCCAACTCAGGCGGGGTTGAGCTGTCGGGAACAGCGAAAGAGAGCGATCGTCGGGAACGAATCGCGAACGACCCCGAATGTTTGGGTGATAGCCGGTGGGTTTACCGCTTTAGCGGCGATGAGCTCGCCGGGCGCCGGGGCTGTCCGGGGGATGGCGTTATCCTCCGGACACGTTCACCGTCTCTGAACGTGCAGGGGGTAACTTATTTATGGGTGAACGGAATCACTACGAAGTGAAATATACCTCCCAGAAAATTTGTGTAAGAGACAGCCCATACGGGAGAGAAAAATGCCTTATTTCCCCGTCAGATCACGGTGAAAAAACATCGTTAGTGCCAGGATAAATGAAACGTAACCAAAAGGAGATTAACGATGTATAAAACCATCTTAATGCCGGTGGATGTTTATGAAATGGAGCTCACGGACAAAGCCATTCGCCATGCCGAATATCTGGCGAAGGAGTCTGAGGGCACTATCCACCTTCTGTACGTTCTGCCTAAATCCCCGCTGTTTAATACCCACGGCTTTTCCTCTGACATCCGTAAATTCGACGAGTATCTGAAGAAAAACGCCGAAGAAAAAATGGAAGAATTGCGGGGGCATTTCTCACTGCCTAAAGAGCGAGTGGTGCTGGAGATTCGCTACGGCTCGGTGCGGGATGAAGTTAACGAGGTCGCGCAGGAAATTCATGCGGATGTGATTATTGTTGGTTCGAAGAATCCGTCTATTTCTACTCACCTGCTCGGCTCCAACGCTTCCAGCATTATTCGCCACGCCCGTTTCCCGGTCTTTGTTGTGCGGTAAAATGCCCATAAATAGCCTGCTTTCGCAGGCTATTTTGTCCCGCATTAAATCACGCTTCCCCAGACTAAATTCCCCTGATGGAAGGTCGCGGTTCGCGGAGAAATACGCGCCACGGCTTCTGCCGAACAGGACGCATCCACCAGCACGAAGCTTGCCTCATCCTCTGCCTTCGGCCACACCTGCTTGCCTTTGTCGTCCAGCGGCAAAATATTGCCGGTGGCAATCGCCAGAGAACGCGACAGGCTCAGCTCGCTCGGGCGAACGTAGAGCTGTGCGTAAAGGTTGGCTTTTTCCAGCATGTCGCCAAGCCCGTAAGGCGACCAGTGGTCAATCACGCTGTCGGTGCCGGTCATCACCAGTACACCCTTTTGCTGCAGCTGCCTGAGCGGCATATGCAACGTGCCGATAGGCACGGTAGAGGCGATGCTAATCTGCTGGGCAGCCATGCGCGTGGCGATATCGTCCACCTGCTGTGGCGTTAGCGTCGCCAGCGCAAAGCCGTGGCTGATGGTCAGCTTGCCCTTAAGCTGCGGCGTTTTCTCAACGGTTTCCACCATGTAATTCACCGCCGCTACGCCCGCCGGGCTGGTTTCATGCAGGTGAATATCCACGCCTTTGTCGTAATCCAGCGCTATCTGGAACATGGTATCGAGCGACTTCTCCATCGCGCCGTCAACGTTGGTTGGATCCAGGCCGCCGACATAGTGCGCCCCGGCCTGCATCGCCTCCCGCATCAGCGGTTCAGATTTCGACAGCAACAGGCCATGCTGCGGAAACGCCACGATTTCACAGCTCAGTCCGGACTTTCTCTCTGCCAGCACCGCCTGTAGGTTTTCAAGATTTTTAAGCCCGGAAACTGGCTCAATGTTGCAGTGGCTGCGGGCAATGGTTGAACCTTTGGACTGGATAAGATCGATAAGCTTGCCGGCACGTTCACGGGTGTACGGCTGAAGCTCAGGCAGAATTTTACGCTCGTAGGCAATCATATCCATGATGGTGGTGCCTTCCGGGCGGTTATGCACCTGCCACGGGCCGCCGTAGAACGTTTTGTCCAGGTGAATGTGCATATCGCGCATGGCCGGAAGCAGCAGTTTGCCGCCAGCATCGTAAGCGTGCAGAGAACCGTCCGGGTGAGATTTATTGGCGCGCAGTGCCGCAATTTTGCCGTCTTTGATTTCGAGCGTGTGCAGTTCGGTGCGGGTGCTGACGGCGGTTTCGCCCTCGTAGTTAAACCCTGTTTCCAGCAGCACGTTGTCCAGGTAATAGTGTTTTTCACTGAGGGTCTTCATCTGGCTGCCGCTCTCGCTAACATTTGCAGGTGTTTTTGCGGCCCAGGCCGCGGTTCCGGTTGCCCCAAACAGCGCACAGGCGGCGGCGACCTTGCCGCCTCCGCTGATAAAATCACGACGGCTTTTTTCAATTTCAGTCATTTTTATTTTTCTACCCAGAGAGATTAATAGAGGTGAGGTTTACGGCGGCTATGCGCCCGCGTCTCTCAATAATTGAGCAATTTCGCGGTAGCCTTTTTCTTCGGCCAGCTCCAGCGGCGTTTTGCCATACTTATCCGTCATGTGCGGATTAGCGCCGTTTTCCAGCAGCAGAGAAACGATCTCCTGCTGCTTTTTACCGCCGTCGTTCAGCACGATGGCCTCAAGCAGCGGCGTCCAGCCGAGGAAATTGGTGTGGTTGACGTTGATCCCGGTGTGTTCCAGCAGCTCACGCACAATCTCAACGTGGCCTTTTTCGCTGGCAGGCGTAATACCTACGCCGCCAAAACGGGTTAAGCGAGTCAGGTCCGGCCTGGCGGCTAACAGCAGGCGTAACAGTCTGAGATCGTTATTCAGGCAGCTAATCAGGAAGGGATTGAAACAGGTTTCATCCTGCTGATTAATGTCCGCGCCTGCGTCAATCAATAGCGCCACGCAGTCATATTTTTGGCTCAGGCTGGCGAGGGTGATCGCCGTTCTTCCCTGGCGGTTGGTCACGTTAATGTCGACGCCACGTTCCAGACATGCCTTAAGCGTTGCAGCTTCCCCTTCCAGGGCCGCCGTCAGAAACCCGGTAACCAGCTCTTTTTCAGACATACTGTTCTCCTGTCGTTCGCGGTTATTGCTGAAATTCGAGAATAACAACGCCCTGGCGGGAAAAACATCCGCTTAAAAAAGATTCATCGCTGATGCCGCTATTGTTGAATGCATTTTAATAATCCTTCGAAAAATATGTCAGAATCTCCGAATTGCGCGCCGTGAAAAGGGAGCACGAAATGAATTCCATCTTTACCGAAGAGAATTTGCAGGCTTTTACCTGCGCCGCCCGCTACGGCAGCTTTAGCCGCGCGGCCGAAGAGCTGGGCGTGACCACCTCCGCCATCAGCTACACCATTAAGCGCATGGAGACCTGGCTCGACGTAACGCTTTTTATTCGTAATACCCGCAGCATTGAGCTGACCGAATCCGGGGTCTATCTCTACCGCAAAGCCAGCGATTTATTGAACGATTTTCAAGGGATTCGACGGGGAATTGACACAATTTCGCAGGGGATCGAAGCCAAAGTCAGGATCTGCATAAACCATCTTCTCTACACGCCTCAGCATACCGCCAGACTGTTAAAAATCCTCAAACAGCAGTTCCCCGGCTGCCAGATAGCCATCACCACCGAGGTGTACAACGGCGTCTGGGACGCGATGCTCAACAACCAGGTTAACGTGGCGATTGGCGCGCCGGATGCCCTGCTGGGCGGCGGCGGCATTGACTACACGGAAATTGGCGTCATCCGCTGGGCGTTCGCCGTGGCGCCCGATCATCCGCTGGCGGCGGTGCAGGAACCTATCCCCGAAAGCCAACTCCGGATGTATCCGAACATCATGGTCGAGGACACCGCCTCCACCATCAATAAAAAAGTGGGCTGGCTGCTGCACGGCCAGGAAGCGATTGTGGTGCCGGACTTCAACACCAAATGCCAGTGCCAGATTCTGGGCGAAGGCATCGGCTTCCTGCCGGATTACATGGTGCGCAGCGCGGTTGAAAGCGGCCAGTTAGTCACCCGCCAGGTGCACAACCCGCGCCAGAATTCACGCATGTTGCTAGCCACCCAGCACGCGGCGACGGGCCAGGTGACCCGCTGGATCAAACAGCAATTTCAGCCCGGCGGCGTGCTGGCCGGGCTATATCAGGACTTGATGCACCAGGACTAACCCGCCTTTCAGCATCTCGCAATCAGGGATAACTGCGCTTTTATTAGCGCAGTTTAATAATCGCTAAGAGCGTAAAAATAAAATCACAATTATTCACAAAAAGTATTTATCGCTAACAAATAAACGCTTTTTTAATTAAATAAAATAGCAATTCATGCGTTTGAAAATTTAATAAATTGCTAACAACTGACCGATGTGGAATTAATTACGCTCACCTGCAAACCTATAAAATTTATTTAGGGGTTAATCCTGATGTCAGAAATTATTTCAACACCTGTCACTTACCAGGTCGATAAGCAAACCTTTGAAGGCTCGCTGGTCTATCAGGCAAACCACAGCGCTGCTCTCCCGGGCATTCTGATCGCCCCAAACTGGATGGGCGTGAGCGCCGGTGCGGTTGAACAGGCAAAAGGGATTGCCGCGCAGGGGTACGTTGTGCTGGTCGCCGATCTTTATGGCCAGGGCAAGCGCCCGACCAACGCCGATGAGGCCGGTGCCCTGATGATGGAAGTTAAAGATACGCCAGCAGAAGTGGGCCGCATGCAGGCCGCGCTGGAAACGCTGGCCGCACAGAAAACGGCGGCTGTCGACGGCAGCAAACTGGCCGTCGCAGGCTTCTGTTTCGGCGGGCACTGTGCGCTTGAGCTGGCAAGAAGCGGCGCGGATATTAAAGCGGCGGTTTCTTTCCACGGCACGCTGGATACCCTGAAAACCCACGCAGCGGGTGAGATCAAAGCTTCTCTTCTGGTGCTGGACGGTGCGGAAGATCCGCTCGTGCCACGTGAGCAGCTCGCCGAATTCGCCAGTGAGATGAACGCCGCCTCGGTAGACTGGCAGCTGGTCAGTTTTGCAGGTGCGGTTCACTCGTTCACCGATCCTGGCGCTAACGTTGAAGGCGTTGCAAAGTATCACCCTGAAGTGACGAAACGGGCGTTTACCCGCATGTACAACCTGCTGAACGAAGTGTTTTAACCCCCCTTTCTCTGCTGGCCTCCCATCCGGGAGGCCGCTTTATTCCGCGTCTTTTACCGGGTTTGCACCGGTGCTTACTTTCCTGGACAATAGCCTTTTACTCTCAGGCTAACAACGTCATGAACCATCCACATCAAGCGCTATTGAGCGCGGGCGGCATATTGCTGCTGGCCTTTCTTTCGTGCCTGCTGCTCCCGGCTCCGGCGTTAACGCTGACCCTGGCTCAAAAGCTCATCGACACCTTCCATTTGGTCGACCTCAGCCAGCTGTACGTGATCCTGTTTTGCATCTGGTTCCTTTTGCTCGGCACCGTTGAATATTACCTGCTGCGTTTTATCTGGCGCCGCTGGTTCTCAATTACTCGCATCTGACCCATCGAATCACCTCCCGATTTAACGTGCCGTTCTCCTGAGAAAACGGCACCGTTTCCAGTAAAATCACGCTACTCCCCTTCCCACACTTCCACGCACACCCAATAGTTATTTATTTAAAACAATGAATAACACTAAAGAGGTAATCTCCTACCCAATGTTTATCGAGTTGATTTCACGCAATATCTGAATGGCTATAGCTGCTATTTTCGCCCGCACAAAAAACGTCGTAACAATGAGGTGACGATGAACGTCAGTCGCAGGAAGTTTTTCAAAATCTGCGCCGGCGGAATGGCAGGTACAACGGCGGCGGTGCTGGGCTTTGCCCCAAAAGCCGCGCTGGCGGAGACGCGCAACTACAAGCTGCTGCGCGCGAAAGAGACCCGCAATAGCTGTACTTACTGTTCTGTTGGCTGTGGATTACTCATGTATAGCCTCGGAGACGGCTCGAAAAATGCCAAATCCAGCATTTTCCATATCGAAGGGGACCCGGATCACCCGGTAAACCGCGGCGCGCTGTGCCCGAAAGGCGCGGGGCTGCTTGACTATATTCACAGCGATAACCGCCTGCGCTACCCGGAATACCGCGCCCCAGGTTCCGATAAATGGCAGCGCATCAGCTGGGAAGACGCGTTCTCTCGCATCGCCCGCCTGATGAAAGATGACCGTGATGCAAACTTCGTCGAGAAGAATGAGCAGAACGTGACGGTCAACCGCTGGCTTTCCACCGGCATGCTGTGCGCCTCGGCGGCCAGCAACGAAACCGGCATGTTAACCCAGAAGTTTGCCCGCTCGCTGGGCATGCTGGCGGTAGATAACCAGGCGCGCGTCTGACACGGACCAACGGTAGCAAGTCTTGCTCCAACATTTGGTCGCGGTGCGATGACCAACCACTGGGTTGATATTAAAAACGCCAACGTGGTGATGGTGATGGGCGGCAACGCCGCTGAAGCCCACCCGGTCGGTTTCCGCTGGGCGATGGAAGCCAAAAACAACAACGACGCCACGCTGATTGTGGTCGACCCGCGCTTTACCCGCACCGCCTCGGTGGCGGATATCTACGCGCCGATTCGCTCCGGCACCGACATTACTTTCCTGTCGGGCGTGATTCTGTACCTGATTTCCAACAACAAAATCAACGCCGAATACGTCAAACATTACACCAATGCGGCCCTGCTGGTGCGTGAGGACTTTAGCTTCGAAGACGGCCTGTTCAGCGGCTACGACGAAGAAAAGTGCCGGTACGACAAAACCAGCTGGAACTACCAGTTCGATGAAAACGGCTTTGCAAAGCGTGACGACACGTTGACCGATCCACGCTGCGTCTGGAACCTGCTTAAAGCGCACGTTTCCCGCTACACGCCGGACGTCGTCGAGCATATCTGCGGCACGCCGCAGGCAGACTTCCTGAAAGTGTGCGACGTGCTGGCCTCAACCAGCGCGGTCGACCGCACCACCACGTTCCTCTATGCGCTGGGCTGGACGCAGCACACCGTGGGCGCGCAGAACATCCGCACCATGGCGATGATCCAGCTGCTGCTGGGCAACATGGGGATGGCGGGCGGCGGCGTCAACGCGCTGCGTGGCCACTCCAACATTCAGGGCCTGACCGACCTCGGCCTGCTGTCCACCAGCCTGCCGGGCTACCTGTCTTTACCGTCCGACAAGCAAACCACGCTCGACGGCTACCTCGCTGCCAACACGCCAAAAGCCACGCTGCCGGGCCAGGTGAATTACTGGGGTAACTATCCGAAGTTCTTCGTCAGCCTGATGAAAGCGTTTTACGGCGACGAAGCGCAGAAGGAAAACGGCTGGGGCTTTGACTGGCTGCCGAAGTGGGATCAGGCCTACGACGTGCTCAAATACTTTGACATGATGGATCGCAACCTCGTGACCGGCTACCTGTGCCAGGGCTTTAACCCCGTCGCCTCGTTCCCCGATAAAAACAAGGTTGTCGCCAGCCTGAGCAAGCTGAAGTACATGGTGGTTATCGATCCGCTGGTCACCGAAACCTCCAACTTCTGGCAGAACCACGGCGAGATGAACGACGTCGACCCGACGAAGATCCAGACCGAAGTGTTCCGCCTGCCCTCCACCTGTTTTGCGGAAGAAGACGGCTCCATCGCCAACTCCGGCCGCTGGCTGCAGTGGCACTGGAAAGGGGCGGATGCGCCGGGCGAAGCGCTTAACGACGGCGAAATTCTTGCCGGGCTTTACCACCGAATGCGCCAGATGTACCAGGCCGAAGGCGGTAAAGGCGTTGAGCCGCTGATGAAAATGCGCTGGGACTACCACCAGCCGGCTCATCCTGAGTCCGAAGAGATCGCCAAAGAGAGCAACGGCTACGCGCTGGAAGATCTGTTTGACGCCAACGGCAACCTGCTGGCGAAAAAAGGCCAGCTGCTGGACTCCTTCGCGCTGCTGCGTGACGACGGCTCTACCGCCTCCGGCTGCTGGATTTACGCCGGGAGCTGGACCAGTAAAGGCAACCAGATGGCGAACCGCGACAACGCGGATCCGTCCGGGTTGGGCAATACGTTGGGCTGGGCATGGGCATGGCCGATGAACCGCCGCGTGCTGTACAACCGCGCCTCCGCAGACCTGCAGGGCAAACCGTGGGATGCCAAACGCATGCTGATCCAGTGGAACGGGTCGAAATGGGTCGGGAACGATATTCCGGACTTCAGCACCGCCGCCCCGGACAGCGGTGTGGGGCCGTTCATCATGCAGCAGGAAGGTTTGGGGCGTCTGTTTGCCCTCGACAAGCTGGCCGAAGGGCCGTTCCCGGAGCACTACGAGCCGTTCGAAACGCCGCTGGGCACCAACCCGCTGCACCCGAACGTGGTTTCCAACCCGGCGGCACGCCTGTACGAAGCAGACGCGAAACGCATGGGCCGCAGGCAACAGTTCCCGTATGTCGGCACCACTTATCGCCTGACCGAGCACTTCCACACCTGGACCAAGCACGCGCGGCTTAACGCCATCGTGCAGCCGGAGCAGTTTGTTGAAATCAGCGAAGGGCTGGCGAAGGCGAAAGGCATTGCTCACGGTGACCGGGTGAAAGTCAGCAGCAAGCGCGGCTTTATTAAAGCCGTGGCCGTGGTGACGCCGCGCCTGCAAACCCTGCGGGCGGGCGGCCAGGAAATCGAAACCGTCGGTATTCCGCTGCACTGGGGCTTTGAAGGGGTGGCACGCAAGGGCTATCTCGCCAACACCCTGACCCCGTCGATAGGCGACGCCAACTCGCAAACGCCGGAGTACAAGGCGTTTCTGGTCAACATTGAGAAGGCGTAAGGGAGAAAACAATGTCCATGCAATCTCAGGATATTATCAAACGCTCGGCGACCAACGGCTTCACGCCGCCGCCGCGGGCGCGTGACTTCAAGGAAGAAGTCACCAAGCTCATCGATGTCACAAGCTGTATCGGCTGCAAGGCCTGCCAGGTTGCCTGCTCGGAGTGGAACGACATTCGCGACGAAGTCGGCCACTGCGTGGGCGTTTACGATAACCCCGCCGACCTGAGCGCCAAATCCTGGACGCTGATGCGTTTTTCAGAAACCCGTGAAAACGGCAAGCTGGAATGGCTGATCCGCAAAGATGGCTGTATGCACTGCGAAGATCCGGGCTGCCTTAAAGCCTGCCCGTCCGCCGGAGCGATTATTCAGTACGCCAACGGCATCGTGGACTTCCAGTCCGAGCACTGCATCGGCTGCGGCTATTGCATCGCGGGCTGCCCGTTTAATGTGCCTCGCCTGAACAAAGACGATAACCGCGTGTATAAATGCACCCTGTGCGTTGACCGCGTGAGCGTCGGCCAGGAGCCTGCCTGCGTGAAAACCTGCCCAACCGGCGCGATTCGCTTCGGCATCCGCCAGGAGATGCTGGAAATGGCAGACCAGCGCGTTGAGAAGCTGAAAAAACGCGGCTTCGAACATGCGGGCGTTTATAACCCGCAGGGTGTGGGCGGCACGCACGTGGTTTACGTCCTGCACCATGCCGACAGGCCGGAGCTGTACCATAACCTGCCGAAAGAGCCAAAGATTGATACCCCAATCAACCTGTGGAAAGGCATTCTGAAACCGCTGTCGGCGGCGGGCTTTGTCGCCACCTTCGGCGCATTGATTTTCCACTATATCGGCATTGGCCCGAACGAAGAGGTGGACGAAGACGAGGAGGATAAGCATGAGTAAGATGATTGTCAGAACGAAATTCATCGACCGTGCCTGCCACTGGACGGTGGTGATTTGCTTCTTCCTCGTGTCGCTGTCCGGCATCGCGCTGTTCTTCCCGACGCTGCAATGGCTGACGGAAACCTTCGGCACGCCGCAGATGGGGCGTATTTTGCACCCGTTCTTCGGCGTGGCTATCTTTGTGGCGCTGATGTTTATGTTCGTGCGCTTTGTGCATCACAACATTCCCGATAAGCAGGATTTACCCTGGCTGAAAGGCATTGTTGAGGTGCTGAAAGGCAACGAGCATAAAGTCGCGGACGTGGGCAAGTACAACGCCGGGCAGAAGATGATGTTCTGGAGCATTATGAGCATGATTTTCGTGCTGCTGGTGACCGGCATTATTATCTGGCGACCGTGGTTCGCGCACTACTTCCCGATGTGGATGATTCGCTACAGCCTGCTTATCCACGCGGCAGCGGCCATTATTTTGATCCACGCCATCCTTATCCATATGTATATGGCGTTTTGGGTGAAAGGATCGGTTAAAGGCATGATCGTCGGCAAAGTCAGCCGCCGCTGGGCGAAGAAACACCACCCACGCTGGTATCGCGCTATCGAAGCCGAAGAGGCCAAAAAAGAGAGTCGCGAGGGCCTGAAGTAACCGCTCGCGTCCCCCTCTTCCCGCCTGGGGAGAGGGGTTCATTCTGCAAAACACAGAAGAATTGTGTTGTTTTGTATCCACATCGCGTTCAGCTAAACAACAAAACAAATCTCCCCGCCACCTGACACAGCCCACATACAAACCAGGCGTTAAATAAGCGCATCCGCCACCTTCCGGCGGCAACGTGTTCCACGACCTGATATGTGAGGCTTATGATGAAACTGTTCCGCAACGTTATTCTCCCGCTCGTCCTTGCCGCTGCTGTCGCACCCGCTTTTGCTGCCAAAGAAGTTCATAGCGCACAGGGCCTGGTAAAAATTGGCACCGTCACTGAAAGCGAGAGCACCACGCTGTCTCTCGACCAGCTTAATGAAAAACTGGCTCAGAAAGCCGAGAAAGCTGGCGCCAGCGCCTGGCGAGTTGTCTCCGCTGGCGGCAACAACAGCTACTTCGGCAGCGCCGATATTTACCGCTAATTTATTCCCTCCCCCTAAAACAGGAAAATGAAATGAAACCCACGCGTAAAACGCTGCTGGCGCTGGCTGCGGCTGGCCTGATGACCGGATTTGCCGCCCAGGCGGAAGCGCAGCACACCATCGTGTTAGTGCACGGCGCCTTCGCCGATGCCACCGGCAGCAGGGAGCAGGTGATCCCCGTGCTGCAAACGCGCCATTACGAAATCATCACCGCGCAAATCCCGCTCACGTCGCTGAAAGATGACGTAGCGGCGACCAAACGCGCCATCGCCCGCGCCAAAGGCGACGTTATTCTGGTCGGTCATTCCTGGGGCGGCACGGTGATTACCGAGGCGGGCAACGACCAGAAAGTGAAAGGGCTGGTGTACATCAACGCCTTTGCGCCGTCGCCAGGCCAGTCAACGGCCGACCTGGCTAACAGCTTCCCCGCCCCGCCTGGCAGCGCAAAAATCATCAAGGGCGCGGACGGCTTCCTGAGCCTCGACCCGAAGGCCGTCGCCACTGACTTTGCCCAGGATGCGACGCCTGAAGCGCAGAACATTATCGGCATCACCCAGATGCCGATTGCCGCCGCAAGCTTCACCGAAAAAGTGACCACCGCCGCCTGGCAGCAGAAGCCAAGCTGGTTCCTGGTCGGCAGCAATGACCGAATGATTAACCCGGACCTGGAGCGAGCGATGGCGAAGAAAATCCATGCTCACGTCACTGAACTGCCGGTCAGCCACGTGCCGATGCTTTACGACCCGAGAAATGTCGCCCGCACGATATTTAAAGCCGTGAATATTACTTCGGGGAATTAACACGCCTTGTTCAATAAGGAGGAAATAACGCTCTCAATAATTAGCCGACTATTTAGCCCCTAAATTCATTTTAACTATCTGGAGAACACAATGAACCGTATTGCTATGTCCGCTATTGCCCTGTCTTTGGTTTCTTTCAGCGCGGCGTCCTTTGCCGCCGAATTAACCGGGCCAAACCTTGAGCGCTGTTTTGGTATTGCCAAAGCTGCTGATAACGACTGCAAGGCCGGCGCGGGCACCACCTGCGCAGGGACTTCTAAGGTCGATTACCAGAAAAATGCCTACAAGATGGTGCCGACAGGCACCTGCACGTCGATTCAAACGCCAAATGGCCACGGCTCGCTGACCGAAGGTTAATAAAAGGGCCACTCCCATGACGATGACACATCCTTTAGGTGCCGGATTAGGCCTTAAGCCCGAGCATTACGCCGACGCCCTGGCCAGTCCATCAACCCTCTGGTTCGAGGTTCACAGTGAAAATTATCTCATGGCGGGTGGCCCGCGCAGAGAATGGCTGGCAGCCATCCGCCAGCAGCACCAGATTTCGTTACACGGCGTTTCACTCTCGCTGGCTGGTGACGAGCCGCCGGACGTTCAATTGCTCGCGCAGCTAAGAGCGTTAGTAGCTGACATCAAACCCGCGCTCGTTTCAGAGCATCTCGCCTGGTCGCGCTGGAACGGTATTTATTACCCTGACCTGCTGCCGGTACCAAGGACGACAAGGTTGATGCACCGCGTTATCGACAATATTCAGCGAACGCAGGATACGCTGGGCTGCCAGATATCGCTGGAAAACCCTACGCATTATTTGCAGATGCCGGAACACGAGTGGGACGAAATCGAGTTTCTCGATGAAGTCAGCCGCCGGAGCGGATGCGGACTGCTGCTCGATCTGAATAACGTCTGGCTCAGCGCCCATAATCTCGGTTTTGATGCCACTGCGTGGCTGAGCCGTTTCCCGGTCGAACGTGTCACCGAGATCCACCTGGCGGGCTTTAGTACCGACGAAGGCGGCAGTGATTTGCTGATTGACAGCCACGATCGGTCAGTCTCCGAGGATGTCTGGCTGCTGTATAAGCAACTGATTCAGCGAACGGGAACAAAACCCACGCTTATTGAACGGGATGACAACCTGCCCGCGTTTAGCGTGTTGCTGGCCGAACAGCAGCGTGCGCAGTGCATCCTCGACGCAATGGGAGCCGCCGAATGAGCACTCACTTAAGCCGCTACCACGAGGCGTTTATTGGCCTGCTGTATGGCGAAGCACGTCCTGAACTTAGCCATTTCCAGACGCAATCCGGGCTTGCCGTTTACCGCAATGGCGTGATCAAAGCCTGCGTTGACGCTCTGGAAGCGAACTTCCCCTGCGTTTCTCAGCTTACCGGCAGCGACTTTTTCCGTGAAATGGCGCGCGGCTATGCGCTTGAACAACCGCCACGAGAAGGGGAATTAATTCGCTACGGCGACGCCTTCCCTGCTTTTATCGCCACGTATCCACCAGCCCGCGAGCTGCCGTATTTAAGCGCGGTAGCGGAGCTGGACAGGCTCTGGCTGGAGGTATTTTGCGCTGAGTCTTCGGCCCCGCTGGATGTACATACGCTGACAAATATTCCTCCGGAGACGTTAGGCACCCGTTCATTACCGCCGCGGGACAGCGTTCGCTGGTACTGGCATGCCACGCTGCCGGTGTTCACGCTCTGGGCGTTCAACCGCTATCAGACAGTAACGCCGGAGACGATTCACTGGCAGGGGGAAGGCGCCCTGCTGGTTCGCCGTCAGCAGCAAATTTTTGCCGAACCCTTAAGCCAGGGCGGCGCGGTTTTTCTGACCGCCTGCCGCCAGGGAGCAACCCTTGACCAGGCCAGCGAACAGGCCCTGATTGCCGAGCCAACCCTCGCCCTCGGCCCTTTTTTCCGCAACCTGCTCAGATGCGGCGTATTCGCCGCATCTTAATCACACTCTTTGAGGTTAAATGATGAAAGTATCTGAACAAAAAATGATGCAGCAGGGAGTTCGCTCGCTGTGGAATAGACTCTGGGGCCGGATCCAGAGAAGTATTGGTGACAATTTGCTGCTATTGATAGCCCGCGTGGGCATTGCCGCCGTGTTCTTCCTCTCCGGCCGCACCAAAGTGACCGGATTTATGACGCTAAAACCGTCCACCTACGAGCTGTTCCGCACCGAATACGCGCTGCCGCTTATCCCCTATAACATCGCCGCGCACCTCGCCACGTTTGCCGAGCACACCTTCCCTGTTCTGCTGGTGCTGGGCCTGTTTTCACGCTTCGCCGCCGCAGGCCTGATGTGTATGACGCTGGTGATTGAAATTTTTGTCTACCCGGACGCATGGCCTACGCACCTGATTTGGGGCGGTTTACTGCTGCTGATTATCGCCCGCGGCGCAGGCCGCTGGTCACTGGACAGAGTGCTGAAGCTGGCGTGAGGGAATGCAGGGGAGACACTTAATTTATCGCGCCTCGCCTGCTGCCTGCACGGCAGTGAACTGTATCGAAACAGTTTCTAAGCTGCCTGTACGGCAGTGAACGGCCTCTTTCACCTTCGCCACAATCGCGGCATTTTCTAAGCTGCCTGTACGGCAGTGAACGATCTGGATAAAGCACCCGCCGGTGCCAGTCTTTTCTAAGCTGCCTGTACGGCAGTGAACACGAGCTGGTAAACACCCTGGCCGAGGCCGGTTTTCTAAGCTGCCTGTACGGCAGTGAACGCAACGGCCCAGAGTCACGCCCGCCAAAACCTTTTTCTAAGCTGCCTGTACGGCAGTGAACAAGGGAAGAGAGGATTGCTATACCATTTCCACTTTCTAAGCTGCCTGTACGGCAGTGAACGACGTGCCGGTCATGGATGCTCGTAAGGTAAATTTCTAAGCTGCCTGTACGGCAGTGAACATCACTTCCGACGCTGCTATCGCTAATTACGTTTTCTAAGCTGCCTGTACGGCAGTGAACCCGGCTCTGGTTTGATGGCTTTCTTAGGCTTATTTCTAAGCTGCCTGTACGGCAGTGAACGTCTTCCAGGTCGTTCCATACATCCGGCATAAGTTTCTAAGCTGCCTGTACGGCAGTGAACGCCCGTCCATTCGTACCTACCCAGGTGTTGAATTTCTAAGCTGCCTGTACGGCAGTGAACATCCAGCGTATCAAATTTGCACGTAAGGTGTGTTTCTAAGCTGCCTGTACGGCAGTGAACATCCACGGCGCTGTAGAGTCGTTTTTGCCCGCTTTCTAAGCTGCCTGTACGGCAGTGAACAACCGTCGCCGGTGCGCGCCCAGTTTTATTCATTTCTAAGCTGCCTGTACGGCAGTGAACTCAACAACCTTTTCCAGCCTGCTGTTTTTGGCTTTCTAAGCTGCCTGTACGGCAGTGAACGATTGCGCAGCCTTGAGTATCTGCTGCTCTCTTTTCTAAGCTGCCTGTACGGCAGTGAACAATCAGCCGGTGAATGCGGTTGATGTGCCAGATTTCTAAGCTGCCTGTACGGCAGTGAACCTGCATAACAGGACCAACACCAAGACCTTTCCTTTCTAAGCTGCCTGTACGGCAGTGAACCGCGGCGAGGGTTGGGTTTGCCCTGCCTGTCTTTTCTAAGCTGCCTGTACGGCAGTGAACAGCACATAACCAGACGGCGCATCGCCCCCTTCTTTCTAAGCTGCCTGTACGGCAGTGAACTGGCGCGCACGCTGCGCAATCTCATCCGCACGTTTCTAAGCTGCCTGTACGGCAGTGAACGTAAAGCGTCGGCAGCGAACGTGTTCGGTCATTTTCTAAGCTGCCTGTACGGCAGTGAACGAAGAACCAGGGCCAGAATGCCCACCGATGCTTTTCTAAGCTGCCTGTACGGCAGTGAACATCAACCCCGGCCACAGCGTGACGACTTGACGTTTCTAAGCTGCCTGTACGGCAGTGAACGTTAGCACGCAAATGGTTCAACAGATTATCTATTTCTAAGCTGCCTGTACGGCAGTGAACCAGCATCGCTCCTTTGATGATACCCGCGCGCATTTCTAAGCTGCCTGTACGGCAGTGAACAATCAACCAAGCTGAAGTCGTTCCGCAGCAAATTTCTAAGCTGCCTGTACGGCAGTGAACACGAGCTTTTCACAGCTAACGCCTTGTTGCAACAGATAAAGCGGTCTCTTTTACTCTTCATACCCTTTTTTGGACACGACTCTGCTGAATTGATAAATCAATGGGTTACGAAGACGACTTAAAAAAGGGTCTGCAAACATTTAGCCAGGGAACGGGCAGAATAATGGCCGGAACAGGTAAAAAAAAACCGGGCATAACGGGGCCCGGCAAAACAACATCAACAACCTATGTCTTGTTCCAGACACGGACAGAAATATCTCTGACCTTATGGCAGGTCACCACTCGCTGGCTACGGTATGCAAAACGGTACAAATTCTGGCTGCAATTAATGGTCAGCACGTCCTGATTCACAAATAAATACACAGACAACGCTTCATGGTTTTTATCAACGATATTTATCGCTCGAGGAGCGACGATAAATTCATTGTCCCAGTGTAGCGTCGTAATCACATAATCCGTCACCGTTACCGTCATCAAATTTCGTCCGGGGCAATCAAGCACATATTGCTGCATTGCCATCACGGGAGAACAATAAGCCAGCCACAGAAAATAAAAAATGCGTAATACTGTAATCCGACACAAAAAAGACAAAACTTGTTACTCAGGAAGTTCCTGGAAATCTAATACCGCACGCCGGTTCATACTCCAGGACGTTTCATTATGGCCTAAGATAGCCGGGCGTGATTTACCGAACGAAACAACATCCAGCTGTTCTGCACGAACGCCATAGCTCATCAGCACGCTTTCGACCGTCCTTGCTCTTTTTTCACCCAGCACGATATTATATTCCGGTGTGCCGCGCTCATCCGCATGCCCTTCAATAACAACACCTACCGTTGGGTTATTCACCAGAAACGTTCCTGTAGCTTTTAAATACTCGGTATATTCATCAGCTATCGCGCTGCTATCCAACGGAAAATAAATAATATTATTTTTAGACAGCGCTAACAGTTGATGACTAAAACTTGTGCTGCTGTCAAGTTCAGCGGCATAATCCGTTGCCACCTTGCTATTTTCAGTATGTGATCCCTGGCAGGCAGAAAGAGAAAGCGCCAACAATAAAATGGAGAACAGACGAGTCATTACACTCATTTTTTATTCCTGATAATTTAAGGATGAATTAATTTTGCAGGCGGCGAGAATAGGCGAATAAGCCAGGAGCGCCCCCCGTCATAATGAAAAGAACATTTGCCCCTCGGGCAATTTTTTTGACCTTGATATCGTGCACCAACCCGGCAAAGGCCTTACCCGAATAGACCGGGTCTAACAGCAACCCTTCCGTTCTGGCTAAACATTCCAGTGCATCACGCATGTCTTTTGTCAGAGAACCATAACCCTTTCCTAGCTGTGAATCATCAATGTTTACGCTAAATGCGCTTGACGCTGACGCCTGTAAAGCAAGCGTTTCGTTCACCAATCGCTTTGTATTTTGTTGGGTCACGGCTTTATCAAACAATACAGAGTACCCTTTGATATCAACCGGGTGAGCTAAAAGCGTGAAACCCGCGATAAGTCCTGCCTGCGTCCCGGAACTGCCGTTAGCCACATAAATATGTGTGAACGTTGTGCCCATCTCGCGCTCTTGCTCAGCAATTTCAACCGCAGCATCAACATATCCCATGCAACCCAACGCAGTAGATCCACCTAACGGAATAAAATAAACATTTTCTCCAGCCTGTTCATATTGAGAAATAACGGATGTTGTTAACTCCCCAACATTATCACTCGGTAGCGCCTTGATAATTTCAGCCCCAAATAATGAATCAAGAAGAACATTACCATTCGACTGGTACTCATCATCCTGAATAGCGACATTATTCGAAAGAATCAATGTGCAAGAAATGTTTTGGTGAGCACAGCACGCCGCGGTTAAACGTGCATGGTTTGACTGCAATCCCCCGGTTGTGACGATTCTTGTTGCCCCCGTTAATGCAGCCTGATGCAAATGGTACTCAAGCTTCCTTGTTTTATTCCCACCGCCGCCTAACGCCGTCAAATCATCTCGTTTGGCGTATATTTTTATTTCATCATGAACAAGGCCAAGAGAACGCTCAAAATTATTCAGTCTGACAATCGGCGTTGCGCTACCAATTAATTTTTTCTTTCCTGGGGGAGTGAATTTAGACATAATCAGTAAACACCTCAGCAGATATGCTTGACAAATCACAGGGCTAATACATAACCTTAATAAAAAGTATGTTACTCACTCTGGTTTCATAAGAACGCACTTTTCTTTACCCCGTTAAAAACTCGCAGAGAAAAATAACCAAAAAAGAAGAAAAAATAAATCCATACAAAGTTTATACTGATTTAACCAGAGGTTAAAAATGAACAAATTTAGGGCGATGGAGATTTTTACCTGCGTCGTTGAAGAGAAAACGTTTACTGCCGCGGCAAAGAAATTAGAAATTTCGGTTGTCATGGTCACGAAATATATTCATGCGCTTGAAAAAGAACTAAAAACTGAACTATTACAGCGCACTACCCGAACCATGACAGTGACGCACCCTGGCCAAATATTCTATGAATATGCCTTGTCCATCATAGCCAAAGTGAATGAAAGCTACGAAGTGATAGAAGGTTTGCAGGCCGAGCCTCAGGGGCTGCTCCGCGTCAGCGCCCCGATGACGCTGGGGAAAGAGATAGTCGCCCCAATTGTGGCTGAATTTATGAGCCTGTATCCGAAGATTCAGGTTGAGCTGATTCTGAATAACCACCCAGTCGACTTGATTTCTGAGGGGTACGACTGCGCATTTCGTATTGGCTATTTACGCGATTACGCCCTGGTTGCTAAATCACTGCTTAATTATGCTATGTCGATTTGTGCCACGCCTGCGTACCTGGAAAAATATGGCATACCGCAAACCCCCGATGATTTACACCACCACCGCCTGCTTTCACACTCGACGTGGAACAATAATTTCACCTGGCGTTTGCGACATGATGGCCAAGAAATTCCGTGGCCTGATAGCTGGGTCATGCGCAGCAACGATGGCTATGCCTTACGGGAGGCGGCGCTAAAAAATAACGGCGTGCTGATGCAGCCACGATTTTTAATTGAGGCAGATATTAAAGCGGGCAGACTGGTTGCACTGCTGGAGGACTACCTTCCCTCACCGCGCCCCGTGCATTTGCTCTACCCAATGAAGAAAAACGTTGTGCCTAAACTGGATCGCTTTATCCAGTTTACGCTTGAGAAATGTTCTGCCTGAACGCACTCACTTGCACGGAAGCGGCTGTTACTGTCGCCATGCCCCCCACCGGCCTGAGCGGCAATGCGCAAAATGGAATCAATACACCAGAGAAAAACCGGGCGGTTTCCCGCCCGGATTGCAGATTAAAACCAGGGAATGGTCGCTTTGGCACTTAAACCGTAGAGGCTAAATTTGCCCTCTACCGGAGAGGGAAATAGCTCCCCGTGCAGGATGAATAACCGAAATGCCTGCTTAGAGGATAAACTCTTCATCAGTATAAAAGGCAGATCGGAGCTTTGATCCTGCTGATTTACAATACGCTGCTGTGCTTCTTCCTCGGTGATCCATCCCTTACGAACGGAGCGGCGCAGCAGCCTGTCTGCGCTGCTTTTGACCTGCACACGGGAAACGCATCGCCAGCCCTTAACTTCCGGAACGGCTTGCACGCCTGAGCTGAAGCAATAGTCGTTCAGGCCTGCGCGCCAGCCAGTTGCCTCCAGAGCCTCAAGTGCCGCGCGTTCACCGTGCAGACGCAGCACTTCGCCCGGCGTTTTGCTGTGCCCAGGAAAACTAACGCCGATGTCACCTGTTTCGCGAGCCGCAAGCGCCCGATGCAGTTTGGCGAATAAGGCTGAGAGCAGCATCGTTGACTTAAACTCTGGGTCCGGAAGAACCCGGATATCCTGATAGCTGTCCATAGGCCCGCCCTTAGTCTGCTTTCTCGCCGAATACGCCACCACGGATAAGCACGGCCATCACAAAGTGCTGCTGTTCAACCGACGGCTTGTCACCTTTTGTCACCCAGTTATCGAGCAGAGTGTAGAAGTCCATTTTCTCTTTTGGCTGACGGCAGGCCACACCACGGCTGGTGACTGAGCCGTATGGCTCTACCGCAATAGCGCCGAGCGCTTCTACCTGCGGGTGCCAGGTATCAATAGTTCTCAGCGCGTTGCCCACCTTCTGGGAGTGCAGAGCCGCGACGCCGTCCACCTGATACAGCACTTTGCTCTTGCTGCTGTTGCTATCCAGTACCAGTTCCTGAGAAGGGAACACTTCTTGCCCCTGCCCCAGGCGAACATAAGCTTCAACATTCAGCAGCACAAAGCTTTCACCCTTCAGGCCGAGTTCGATTTCTGCCGCCAGCGCGTTCAGCGATTCGTCTTTGTTACCAAAGTCACGCAGCGAGTAATCATGGGCGTTAAATTCCCAGGTTTTACTCCCTTTAACGACCACTTTCACCTGCTCTGCACCCACACGGTTACGCCACAGGAAGCGGCCATTGGCCAGGTTTGAGGCGTAACGCAGCGCCAGTTCAGCAAAACCGTTTTCCGCGATATAGCCATTGATCACGTCTTCAAGCTCAGCCTGATAAGCGCGATCGTTACAAACCGACGGCGTGGCCAGGTTGCCCAAAATGCGGAGGCTGAAGGCCATTTTTAAGGTGTCGGCGTCCGCAGGCAATGCAGACACATCCACACGCTGCAGATTGGCTTTCTGGATTTCGGCATCCAGCTTTGCAGGATCGCTGGCTACCGCATTTTTTAAGCGGTTGGAGATAGTGCCCCGCACAGCTTTCTCCTGGACTTTTACCGGCAGCCAGCTGTTACCCTGCCAGTCGCCAGCAAATAACAGTGCGTCAGAGTTCGCCAGTTTGCGCTCAAAGGCCAGTACAGAAGCCGTTTTAATCGTCGTATTTTTCGCCATGATATAGTCCCTTAAATGTCATCAAAAATAATAGGTTCATCTGCTTCCAGCTCTGCATCGGCTTCCAGTTCATCATCTTCATGAACGAGCGGGCCGCAGCAGTAGTAGCCGGTTTCCGTGGTGCGATAGCGCCAGAATGCGTCTTCAGGCGTCGCAATCCTGTGCATGCCACGCCATTCCCCCACGCCGTAAACCGCTTCGGCAAAGCAGAACGGCGACTCGGCATCACGCGCATTGGCGACAGTACCGGCTTCATAAAGAGGAGATATTCGCTGCCAGCCGGTCATCAAAGGAACCAGGTAGCCACCCGCCTCTGGTTTTGGCTGGTATTGCCAGTTTCCTGATTCGTCAGATTTCATTTTGAGCGCCGCGAAATCGAGCCAGGCATCAAGCTTGTCCACGTCTGACTGCTGCTGTTGCAGCTGCTGGAAGTGAGTCTCCAGCAAGGACGAGCGGTCGAGAAGAACAAAGCAAGGCATCAGGCTATAGCGAATCTCTCGCCATATGTCCTTAGCAGCAGTCAGCTCATGAACGCGGACGTTACGCATCCCCGTGATGGAGCCACCGGCCAGCTTTTGCGTCTGACACAGCGTTTCGATGTGCTCTTCCAAAGCCCGGAATCCCGCATCGCCGTTGGCAATCTCGCCGTGGCATTCCAGCAGCAGAGAGACCGTCATGTGCATACGGCCTTCTTCATTAAAAGCGGCCGTTTTTCCCTCACGTGTCAGCGGGTTGCGGGTTAAGGCAAACTGGTAGTCGCGCCCGGAGGTATGGGCATGCACCTGATGGCTGTGGCATACCACGCCGCATCCGCTCAGCGTAATGCCGTGGCTGGCCTCAAGCTTTCTGGAAAGCGCATGCGTGTACCCCAGAAAATGGGTGATTGCCGGGAAGCCCCAGGTCAGCCCCGCAATGGCGTTGGCATTTTCAACCTTCAGGCGATGTAAAACGATAAGCTTACTCATGGCGATATCTCCTGAAAGAGCGTTCCATCTCGCGCAGGCGCTGGCGGAACAGCGGTTTTGTTCGCCACTCTTTTTGCTCTGTCAGCTCAGCGCCTATCCCTCCGGCCTTAAGATGTCCGTTCAGCCAGCGGGCAAAATCATTCGCCACATCCATCTGCCAGTCACCCTTCTCGCGCGTGGCACGGAAAGCTTCGTCGGTAACAGCCCGATAAGGATCGAGCCACAGCCGCTGATGTTCAGATAATTTACATTCTGAGTCCTGAGTCCAACCCGCCCACTCTTCACGCTGAATACCTGCGGCAATGTTGAAGAGCACATCGATCATCTCGTCGATGTAGCGGTCGCGCTGCCGACGAATACGAGCGTTTTTTGTTTCTCCGGTACTCACCAACAGATGAATAAGCTGTCGACGGGCATGTCTTGTCGCACGTTCAAAGGCGCCGGGAGCAAAGATTGTGGTCATGCCAAGCGGCTTTTTATCCTGAGCTTCCCAGGCGGGGGGCTGAGCAGGAAGCAGCCACGTACGCCCACCTCGAACACTGTTTAATAAAGAAATATTTTGCGGCTTTGTACCGCCAAAATTGACCACGGCGGTGTTGGGAAACATCACCAAAATTTCCGGATGCCACTCATTTTTACCGCGTGCCTTCCAGGCGGCTTTCGATGCCTCACTAAAGCGGTGAGCAACCATTTTTTGGTGCATGGCCTGAGCCAGAGAGCTGGAAAACAGCGGGCTCAACA
The DNA here is from genome assembly GCF_036500665.1 of Cedecea sp. Lineage (NCBI taxonomy): Bacteria > Pseudomonadati > Pseudomonadota > Gammaproteobacteria > Enterobacterales > Enterobacteriaceae > Cedecea > Cedecea sp. Next base: position 102,178 of record NZ_DASYBS010000050.1, on the reverse strand, counting down.
GGTGATAGCCCTCGGCGACGGGGAAATAGATCTGCTTCGCCAATTTATGGGAAATGGGATCTTTTATCGTCAGCGCTCGCGAAAATCCATCCAGCCACTCGGCAAGCTGCTGCGGACTTTCAGCCAGCGCCGCCAGCGCTGAGTCGTCGTTGCGCTTCAGGCAGGCCAGCAGAGAATCGCCGTCCACTTCGGTTTGCAGCAACTTCGCTATATCCAGCGCCGCAGCATTGCCCACGGCATCCGCCGCAGGGTTATTCAACGTTGAAGTTGAAAGGTAACCTTCTACAGCATCGTTTTCGGTAAAAATACTGCTGCTTTTGGAATCACCGTGGGTGAATTTAGCGGCGTGCGTGACAAGGCTAATTTGCCCCGCCCGCTTTGCCGCATCCGTCAGCCAGTTACCGGGCGCATAGCGCAACTCAAGCTCGCGGCGCTCCTGCAATATTTCACTTTCTAGCGCGCTATCTGCCGCCAGGCGCTTGGCGGCATCTTTGTCGAAGGCATCGAGTTTGGTTTGCCGTCGTCCTGCGATGTATTCAACGATAAACGTCGTGAGTTCCTTTTGTGACATACATTCCCCTGAACCAGTTACGTGTTCTGTTTCCGAAACACGCCCAACAAAGGGTGATAAAGCCAGGCGGTATCACCAGCCTTGCTAACCCGTAAATTAATCTCGCCATAGAAGCGGCTGACCTGTTGAAGTTCCATGCTTTTGCGCTCCGCCAGCTCGAGCATCACCGTGGCATAATCACTTTCCAGCCAGGAACAAACCCCCTCTGCAAGCGGCAGCTCAACGGGGTCGATTCCCCCCGCCTCCTTCCAGCCCTTATCATCCAGCACACAGAAAGTCGGTTCGTCCTCTTCTTCTGCCATAAACAAAAACAGCTGCTCTTCAGACTGAGACTGCCTGAATGGCGTCAGCCTCTGCAGCTCGCTGCTCCAGCTAATTTTTTTGCGCCACCAGGCTGCAGCCGGAGGCCGTTTGTTAGCCTCTATAGCTCCCAGCAGATCGCCATAGCTGCGCCCGTGCTCAAGGGTGCTGAGATTATGGTAAGGCTTCGTTTTGCGATAATTTTCGGTGGGCTCAAGAATGCGCGGCACCGAATTTACAAATTGATATTGCTCAGGGTGAAGGATATCGGCGAGATCGTGGCTGCTCAGCCTGTATGTATCGTTTTCAAAGCCGGGCTTGCAGTAGGCCGCTTTTTGGGTGCCCGGACGCAGTGCGCGCATATTTTTGCTGAGGATCAGAAGATTGGCGCTGTTCGGCTTTTGCTGTCGGTGCCGCTGAATGCGGCCGGCAAACTGGATAATCGAGCGCATTGAGCTGGGCTCTGCAATGCCCCAGTCCGCATCCCAATCCCGGCCAACCTCAATGACAGAAGTCCCCAGCACGACAAATATTTGATTCATCGCAGGATTATGCTCGATGGCTTTCTGAATTTCGGGCTGCCGCCACAGCGACTGTTCATCATGGCGAGAAAACACCGCGTCCAGGCGTTTTTCAATATGCGAACGGAACAGCAACGGGTGCTGGCTGTGGTAAATACAGTAATGAATACAATATCCTTCCGGCGAAGGGAGCGACATCAGCTCCCTGGCCGTCGCCACCAGAGGATTAATATTTGCCATTCGCATCAGCCCCAGCGAGGCCGTCTTTCCGTTGGGATGCGTTTGATGGTGGCTGGCATGCAAACTAAGAATTTCGCGCTGCAGCGTAGCAGCAAGCGACGCCGTTTCCCCATCGGCCGCCTCAACGGGAAGCAGTTTCGCTTCCCGGATAACCGGCTTCACCGCCAGCCTTTTAGCCCGACGCTGCACGAACTGATTATGGTGCTCATAGAAAGACTGCGCAGCCCCAAACTCAGCGGGGCAGGATTCATCCTCATCAAACCAGGCACAGCAGACATTTAGCGGCTGCCCCGGTTCCCCACAGGCCTGCTGGAAGGCTTTTCGCCCGGAGAGATAAGCACTGTAAAGCGCCAGTACCAACGACGGCGGCAGCGTCGCGGATGAGAGCAGCACCCGGCTGCCCAGCATTCCCGCCCAGTTCACCAGGCGGCAAAGCGCATGCTGATCGGCAATATCAAAATCATCGGGTTCATCAAGCACCAGGTCGCTGGTGAGCAGGCGCAGCATGGGCGCAATTTGCTTCCCACCGCGCGTTCCTTCTGTCGCGGGCATAATATGGTCGATTGTCGAGACCAGCACCGGGGCGTTGATAAGCTTGCTGAGCTTTGGATCGCGATCCAGCAGCTGACGCAGCGGCCCCTGGTTAATCACGCCGTCATAATGAACATACTGATGCCCTTCGAATAACGCTTCTTCTGAAGCGCTGCTGCGGTCGATATCATCTTCTTCTTTATTTTTATCGTCATGCAGCTCACGCACGGCGGAAGAACCGATTAACACCGCAAGATCGTCCTCGCCCAGATTCAGTTTTTCCCGAAGCGCATCTCCGGTCTGCAGCGTCAGGGTGCGCAGCCCCAGTGCGACGGTAAAGCGGCAGCCTTTATCCTCATTAGATAAGGCATACATAATTCGTGCATTAGCGAAGGTCTTGCCACAGCCTGTTGAAGCCATGTTGATACCGAAAAAACCCTGTCTTTCCGCCCGTTCGCGCAGCCCTTGAGCCACGTCCCACGCGCGGTTTTGCCAGTGAAAATGAGGATGTTTCGCCCGTTCACGAAAGCCCTTATGCCGGGTAATCGCCGGTAAATGCTCGCGCAGCACGGGGAGCGTTCTGCCTAATAAAAACGCATGATGCGCGACGCCAATATTGTGCTCATCCAGCTTCTGCTTGAGCTGCCCCGTTGCCCGATCGGTGTTCGCCCAGGCGGCATAAGCCGCATCCTGCCACGCAGTGAGAGGCATCTGCGAAGAGTAAAAATGATCGGCGAGCATGAGCGACAGACGCGCCATATGTAAGGTGAAAACCTGATCCAGCTGCCAAATTCATAAACAGAGACCGCGTGCGCGGCCCGCTTTGCCAACTGCCGGGCCTTCTCGCGCCAGGTGCTGCTCTGCAAAGGCGTTCCCTCAGGAAAGCGCCAGACGTCTTTAAAATCCCGGGCTGACCAGCCATCCTTGAGATGATTACATGAGTTCCAGTTGGCATTAAGCTGCGCCGTCAGCCAGTTATCCTGTTCAAAGCCGGGGGGAGCATCTTTCCTTAAGTATTGTGGTAAACGGTGATGGGACAGAATAAGCCAGGCCACAACCTGCGCCATCGGAGGCAAACTAATAAACGGGCTTTCCGTTCGTTCCTGCGTATCTTTGTAAAGCTGCGCCAGCAACGTTTTTTCATCAGCGGGTTTCAGTTCGCCGAGCCGCGCCAGCCATTGCTCATCGGTTTGCTGCCCGACCAGCGCCTGAAACAGCCTTACGGACAGCCACTCATGGCGAAACGGCTGGTAGCCACGGGCTGAGGCGTTTTTTAATCCTTTCTGGAATAAAGCTCCCGCTTTGCCAAAATCATGAAACAGACCGGCAATGGCGGTCAGCACGGCAATGGACTCGATGCTGCGCCAGCCAGATTCATGCTTGCTGCGCAGAATATCTCTCGAAGTACGATTAGTTGGCACCGAGCCGTGGACGTTAAACCGGCGAAGATTGCCGACAATCCACAGCAGTTCCGTTTGCCCGCTTTTCTTGACCCAATGGCAGGCTACGGCCGTATTTCGGCGGGCGCTCTTACGAAGTAAACGCCTTAGCGTATCCAGCCCTTGCTGCGTAATCATCGTTTGCCAGCAGCCGTCCCCTTTGCGTTCCGCAAACTGGTCGAGGATCTGACAGCTTTGCTCTCGCGCTTTTTTGCTGCACTGCGAGACAATCAGGACGTTCATTTTTGCTCGCCTTTTAATGCAGCTGCTGTTTCCTGGAGCGTTTCAATCATTAAATCCAGCGCGGCAGACTGCTGAAACCCGGTAATACAGCGCTGGCGAAAAGTTTGGTTGTCCTCGCCTTCCATTGCCGCAATAAACGCCTGCGGCAATATCAGTGCATCTTTGATCAAATCCGCCAGGTCAAAAACCAGCCCACCTCGCCGCGTCTTGCCGTGTAGCACCGCGAGGCCATGCGGTATTCCCGTCACCCAAGTTGCTACCGCAGCGAGCCCGTATGCCAAATAGTTACCTTGATCTAATAAACGGTTAGCGCCGTCAGTTCCTCCACCACGTTTAGAACGCGTAAAGTCACCGTACTGCACCGCATCACTGGCTAATTTATAAAGGGCTTTGGTGAGCTGCGCCTCCTGCAGCATCAACTCATTATGGCTGGCCGCTTTTTCTATTCCGATATGAAAACGCTCTAGTTTATCTTTTAATATTGTGGCTTGAGGATTAAAACGTGTTTCTCGTAGTATTCTGGCGCCAGACCAGTTACGCTCTATTTGCTGCAAACGAATATGTTGAAAACGCTTAGCGGCCATCAACCGTTTATCTTCATCAAACCAAAATGACACCCAGTCCTGTAGATACTCTGTCGGGCGATATTCACTTTGCGGGGTGATCCATGACACGTCAATATCAACTTCGTTACCAGAATAAAGAGGTGTGCCGTCACTGCCGCAGAAGCCAACTAATACGCCAGCCCTTGCAAACTCTCGCATTGCAGCCTGCGTGACTGAAGTTCCGGTACCCAGCATCACCACCGTGGTATTCGCGATGGGGATATTCCAGTAAAGCGAAGACTTTCCCTCATCCGTGACATATTCCACTCGCCCGCCGTTAACCAGCACCCGGCAGTATTGAAGATAATAAATATTAGCTCGTTTGGAATGCAGAATAGTTTTTAAATCAGAAGGCATTAACATAAAGATTACATCCATGCAATTGAATACAACGCACTCTGGAAAACATCATAACGCTTTTTTACTTAAACACTGAGAAATAATTCAAGATAAGTAATACAAAAGGATCATCAACCTGAGAGAGCAGCTTTCATTTCACTCTCAAGCACGAAAACGAAATAACAAAAACCATCAACACGAGAATGAATGAGCCAGGACATATAATTTTCATGAATATATCATTTCTAAGCTGCCTGTACGGCAGTGAACATGACAAACAGAACTGGCAGCAGGTCTTTAGCTTTCTAAGCTGCCTGTACGGCAGTGAACTCATGTTCAATCCTTAATGAATTTATCAGTGCTTTCTAAGCTGCCTGTACGGCAGTGAACCCGTTCTGTGAACTTGTTCCCCTTCTGATTGCTTTCTAAGCTGCCTGTACGGCAGTGAACGCCGGCAGCCTGAAAATGACCAACGAGGAACATTTCTAAGCTGCCTGTACGGCAGTGAACAGATGCAGCAGGTCAACGCGAAATTGAATTTTTTTCTAAGCTGCCTGTACGGCAGTGAACCGATTGCCCGGACCTATAGCGGGACATGGACCTTTCTAAGCTGCCTGTACGGCAGTGAACATACGCCGTCAGTTCCACATACACGCAGTCTGATTTCTAAGCTGCCTGTACGGCAGTGAACATCTCGGTATCCCTATCGGGGCAACCGGGACTTTTCTAAGCTGCCTGTACGGCAGTGAACTCGTGATAAACGGTGCCGTGGTATGATTCGAATTTCTAAGCTGCCTGTACGGCAGTGAACGATATCCTGTCACACCGTGTTGCGTTCTCTCTTTTCTAAGCTGCCTGTACGGCAGTGAACTGTGATTGCCCACGGTCCGGGATTATGTGTAATTTCTAAGCTGCCTATACGGCAGTGAACCAGTCATTGAAACATTGATGACATGGATTAGTTTTCTAAGCTGCCTGTACGGCAGTGAACTGTTCAGGACACCAGTACTGGTATTTGGTATCTTTCTAAGCTGCCTGTACGGCAGTGAACGTCGTGCGCGCCAGTTGTATGCCTCGGGCATGTTTCTAAGCTGCCTGTACGGCAGTGAACAAGAGCTTTTCACAGCTAACCCTCTGTTGCAATAGGTAAAACCATCTCTTTCCCACTTCACACCCTTTTTTAGGGACAACGGCGCAGAATCGACAAATCAATAAGTTACGAGCAGGGCTAAAAAAAGGGTCTGGGAACGTTCAGGCTTCGGCATCGGTGAATTTTCAGCAACGACTCGCAAATCGTTCGGAAAAACTCATCGATAATCCATTAATCATCTGTGGGTGGGGACGAATATCTCAGCGCATCCACCAGCAGAGAGAAGGCAGTCGTGTGCTGCTTGCGGCTGGGGTAATAAAGGTAATAGCCGGGGAACGGTTTGCACCAGGCCTCAAGCACCCGCACCAGCCGCCCTTCGGCAATCTTGTCGGTCACCGTATCGCTCGGGACAAAAGCCAGCCCCAGGCCGAGCAACGCGGCATCAATGCGCTGGCGAAGGCTATTGAATGTTAATTGCCCTTCGACACGAATTTTTAGCTCGCGCCCGTCTTTTTCGAACTCCCAGGCATAAAGTCCACCGAAAGTGGGAAGACGCATATTGATGCAGTTGTGCTGCTGGAGATCCTGCGGCGTGGTCGGATAACCGTGCTTGTCAAAATAAGCGGGCGAACCAACCACCGACATACTGAGCTCCGGGCCAATGCGTACGGCTACCATATCTTTTGCCACCTGCTCGCCGAGACGAATACCCGCGTCGAACCGCCCGCTGACGATGTCGGTCAACGCGTTGTCCACGCTAATTTCTACGTTGATGTCCGGGTAGTCGACCAGAAAGGTTTGCAGCACCGGCCATAGCACCGACTGTACGCTGTGCTCCGCCGCGTTAAGGCGAATATTACCGGCCGGGCGCTCGCGCATTTCACTCAGAACGGCAAGTTCGTTCTCCAGGTCAGCAAAACGCGGCGCCAGGCTGGCAAGCAGCTTTTCTCCGGCTTCGGTCGGCGCAACGCTCCGCGTCGTGCGGGTGAGTAAGCGAAGCTGGAGGCGCTCTTCAAGCCCGCGAATCGCGTGGCTTAGGGCTGACTGGGAAACGCCAAGTTTTGCCGCCGCCCGGGTAAAACTGCGTTCACGCGCCACTGCCATAAATGACATGAGATCGTGAAAGTTCTCTTTTAGCATGGACGAACGCGCCTCAATCAGTGACAGAATCCCTCCAGTATAGCGAGATTCATGAGCTGGATTCATAAGCTCTTATACATTTCACCGGCTAGTCCCCTGCGCCAATCGCGTCTACTGTATTTCTACGATCAATGAATGCGCTATCTGGAGTACAACATGAAAATTACCCGCAGCGGATCCCAGCCTTCTCAGAGAGGCCCGGAGAACTATTTCACCGGCACGGTGCGCATTGATGCGCCATTTAGCGGCACGGAAAACGCACGTGTAGGCGGGGCTACCGTCACCTTTGAACCCGGCGCACGCACGGCCTGGCATACACACCCACTTGGCCAAACGCTGATCGTTACCCAGGGGCGCGGCTGGCTGCAGGAATGGGGCGGAGAGATTCAGGACCTGAACCAGGGCGATATCGCCTGGATCCCCGAAGGGGTGAAACACTGGCACGGGGCGTCGCCAGAAACGGCAATGACGCATATCGCGATTGCCGAGTCATTAAACGGCAGCCCGGTTGAATGGCTGGAAAAAGTCAGCGATGAGCAATACAAAAAATAGCGATGGAGGTTACATGACACAAGGCATTGAAAATAAAGTTGTGGTGATCGCCGGCGCCAGCAGCGGCCTGGGTGAGGCCCTGGCGCGTCGCCTGGTCAAAGACGGTGCTAAGCTAGTGCTGGGCGCTCGCCGTCTCGATCGGCTAAAAAAACTGGCGCAGGATCTTAACCTGAGCCCGGAAGCAGCGGTGCAGACCGACGTCACACAGCCGGATCAGGTACAGGCGCTGGTCGATAAGGCCATTGCGCTGTACGGGCGAGTGGATGTCATGGTCAACAATGCGGGTCTGATGCCGCATTCGCTGCTGGAACGCAAAAAGTTCGACGACTGGAATGCGATGATCGACGTCAACCTTAAGGGCGTGCTATATGGCATTGCCGCTGCCCTGCCTTACATGCAGCAGCAAAAAAGTGGCCACATCATCAATACCTCTTCCGTCGCGGGCCACAAAGTTCGCGCGGGCAGCGCGGTTTACGCGGCCACCAAAACGGCGGTGCGGGTGATCTCTGAAGGGTTGCGTCAGGAAGTGAAGCCTTACAACATCCGCACGACAATTATTTCGCCGGGGGCGGTTGAGAGCGAGCTGGTGACCAGCATTACCGAAGCAGACGTGGCGGCCAATATCCAGCAGTTCTACGACGACGTTGCGATCTCCGCCGAGTCCTTTGCCAGCGTGGTCGCCTTCGCCATCAGCCAGCCGGAGGATGTCGACATCAACGAAATCCTGTTCCGCCCTACCCGCCAGGAGCTTTAACATTTCGTCCTCTTTTCCGCCCGGAGGAGAGGCCTTTTGGTCCTACCAATTTCACTAAAAACGTGCCCTTTTCTACAAAATGCCGATAAAGGCTCGCCAGACCGTTGCCATCCGTTAACACAAGATTAACCATTAGCCATCATTTGCTCTACAAAGCAAAGTTGGTCCTACCAATCTAATAAAAAACGATAAACGCCTCACCCTGGAGAACACCTGCATGCAAGTCTGGCAACAACTCTACGACCCGCTCGGGAATATCTGGCTGTCGAGCCTGATTGCCGCGATCCCGATCCTGTTCTTCTTTTTCGCGCTGATTAAGCTGCGCATGAAGGGCTACAAAGCCGCGACGCTGACGGTATTGCTTGCGCTGCTCGTCGCACTGTTTCTTTACCGCATGCCGGTGGACAGAGCGCTTGCTTCAGTGGTTTATGGCTTCTTCTATGGTCTGTGGCCGATTGCCTGGATAATCGTCGCCGCGGTGTTTGTCTACAAGATCTCGGTAAAGACCGGCCAGTTCGACATTATTCGCTCCTCTATCCTGTCGATTACGCCGGACCAGCGCCTGCAAATGCTGATTGTCGGCTTCTCTTTCGGGGCATTTCTCGAAGGCGCCGCCGGGTTTGGCGCGCCGGTTGCCATTACCGCCGCCCTGCTGGTCGGCCTCGGCTTTAAGCCGCTTTATGCCGCCGGTTTGTGCCTGATCGTGAACACCGCACCGGTGGCCTTCGGCGCAATGGGGATCCCGATTATCGTTGCCGGGCAGGTCACCGGTCTGGACAGCTTCGAGATAGGCCAGATGGTCGGCCGCCAGCTGCCGTTCCTGACGATCATCGTCCTGTTCTGGATCATGGCGATTATGGACGGCTGGCGCGGCATCAAAGAGACCTGGCCGGCGGTGATCGTGGCGGGCGGTTCATTTGCTATCGCGCAGTATCTCAGCTCCAACTTTATCGGCCCTGAGCTGCCGGACATCATCTCATCGCTGGTGTCGCTGGTGTGCCTGACGGCATTCCTGCGGGTCTGGAAGCCGGTGCGTATTTTCCGCTTTGATAGCGAGGGTGCGGCTGAAACCGTGCAAGAGCAGTCTTCGCAAAAATATACCACCGGGCAGATTGTCAAAGCCTGGATGCCGTTCCTGTTCTTAACGGCCACGGTCACGCTGTGGAGCATCCCGCCGTTTAAAGCGCTGTTCGCTAAAGGCGGCGCGATGGCGGACTGGGTCTATAATTTCTCGGTACCGTTCCTGGATAACCTGGTCGCCAAAATGCCGCCGGTGGTTGCCGCCAGTGCGCCTTACGCGGCAGTCTTTAAGTTCGACTGGCTGTCAGCCACCGGCACGGCCATCCTGGTCGCGGCGCTGATCTCTATTGTCTACCTGCGCATGAAGCCAAAAGCGGCGCTGGCAACCTTTGGGGAAACGCTGAAGGAGCTGGCGCTGCCGATTTACTCGATCGGCATGGTGCTGGCGTTTGCTTTTATCTCCAACTATTCCGGGCTGTCGGCCACGCTTGCCCTGGCGCTGGCGCACACCGGCCATGCCTTTACCTTCTTCTCGCCGTTCCTTGGCTGGCTGGGCGTGTTCCTGACCGGGTCGGACACCTCTTCTAACGCGCTGTTTGCCGCCCTGCAGGCAACCACCGCGCAGCAGATTGGCGTGTCGGACCTGCTTCTGGTGGCGGCCAATACCACCGGCGGCGTCACCGGCAAGATGATTTCGCCGCAGTCGATAGCCATTGCCTGTGCGGCGGTGGGGCTGGTGGGGAAAGAGTCAGACCTGTTCCGCTTCACCGTGAAGCACAGTCTGATTTTCACCTGCATGGTGGGCGTGATTACCACGCTGCAGGCCTATGTTTTAACCTGGATGATCCCATGACCGAAGCTGTTCCGCGCCTTGCCGACCAGATGGTTGAGCGTGTTAAGGCGCTGATTAATGAACGTAACCTGGAGGCGGGCATGCGGTTGCCCGCCGAACGTCAGCTGGCTGCCGAGCTGGGCTGTTCGCGCTCGATTTTACGCGAGGCGATTCAGAAGCTGATTGGCGAAGGCGTGCTGGCCAGCCGACGCGGCGGCGGCACTTATCTACGCTACCAGACCGAACAATGGTCGGAACAACGCATCGTGCAGCCGCTGAAAACGCTGGTTGAGGGCGATCCCAATTACCAGCTGGATATCCTCGAAGCGAGACACTCCATTGAAGGCAGCACGGCCTGGTACGCGGCTATGCGGGCGACGCAGGCCGACAAAGAAAAGCTGATCGCCTGTTTTGATGCCACGCTCAAGTTTAAAGAGAGCGACGACCCGGATCTCGCCGCGCAGGCCGACGTTCGCTTTCACCTGGCAATAGCCGAAGCCTCCCACAATATCGTGCTGCTGCAGACCATGCGCGGGTTCTTCGACCTGCTGCAATCTTCGGTGCTTCACAGCCGCCAGCGCATGTATACCGTTCCGGCCATTTTTGCCGGGCTAACCGAGCAGCACGACGAACTGTTGCAGGCGATTCTTGCCGGAGACGCCGAGCGCGCAAGACGAGCCGCCCAGTCGCACCTCGGCTACGTGCACGCCACCATCAAGACCCTGCAGGAAGATGAAGCCCGTCAGGCACGTGTTACCCGCCTCCCGGACGAAGCAAGTGATCAAATAAGGGAAAAGAAACGATGATTATTTCCGCAGCAACCGACTACCGTGCCGCCGCCGAGCGCATTCTGCCGCCCTTTTTATTCCACTACATCGACGGCGGGGCCTATGCCGAGCATACCCTGAAACGTAACGTGGAGGATTTGGCACAGGTGGCGCTCAAGCAGCGCGTGCTGAAAAACATGTCGGCGCTGAGTCTGGAAACCAGGCTGTTTAACGAAACGCTGTCTATGCCGGTGGCCCTCGGCCCCGTGGGGCTTTGCGGCATGTATGCGCGCCGGGGAGAAGTTCAGGCCGCAAAAGCCGCCGCGGCGAAAGGCATTCCTTTTACCCTGTCGACGGTGTCCGTTTGCCCTATTGAAGAAGTCGCTCCCGCCATCAGCCGCCCGATGTGGTTCCAACTCTATGTCCTGAAAGATCGCGGTTTTATGCGCAATGCGCTGGAGCGGGCGAAAGCCGCCGGATGCTCTACGCTGGTGTTTACCGTCGATATGCCAACGCCGGGCGCTCGCTACCGTGATGCACACTCAGGCATGAGCGGCCCTAACGCGGCGATGCGTCGTTATCTTCAGGCCGTAACGCACCCGCAGTGGGCATGGGATGTCGGCTTAAACGGCCGCCCGCACGATCTCGGCAATATCTCCGCCTACCTCGGTAAACCGACCGGGCTGGAAGATTATATCGGCTGGCTGGCGAACAACTTTGATCCGTCAATATCGTGGAAAGATCTGGAGTGGATCCGCGAGTTCTGGGATGGCCCGATGGTGATTAAAGGGATCCTCGATCCGGAAGATGCCCGCGATGCGGTTCGCTTTGGCGCAGACGGTATTGTGGTGTCTAACCACGGCGGCCGTCAGCTGGACGGCGTGCTCTCTTCCGCACGCGCCCTGCCCGCTATTGCCGATGCGGTAAAAGGCGATATTACAATTCTGGCGGATAGCGGCATCCGCAACGGCCTGGACGTGGTGCGTATGATTGCGCTAGGCGCCGACACGGTACTGCTGGGACGCGCCTTCCTGTATGCGCTGGCCACCCACGGCGAGGCTGGCGTCAGCAACCTGCTAAACCTGATTGAGAAAGAGATGCGTGTGGCGATGACGCTGACCGGCGCGAAGTCTATCGCCGAGATTACGCCTGAGCTGCTGGTTCGCCAGGGCTTCTGATCTGCGGCTAGCCTGCAATCTCTGAGAAGTGGATCCCCACCGCATGTAGTACCTTTTTGGTGGTTTTGATGGTGGGGTTTCCACGCTCAGACAGCGTGCGATAAAGCGTTTCTCGGTTTAGATTTGCCGCTCTGGCAATCTCCGTAAACCCGCCTCTGGCCTCCACCAGGCGGCGCATGGCAATAAGAAACATGGCTTCGCCATCTTCACCGTCCAGCCCAATAAAGGCTTCTTTAAGATAGTCCACGGCGAAGGCGTGATCTTCGCGAAGCATATCAATAACCGTTTGATCAAATTCGCTAAATTTCATTTTTTCTCCCTTTATGCTCAAGCCACCATTTTGTCGCGCGTTCGATATCCGTCTGTTGGTCACGTTTATCTCCTCCCGCCAGTAAGAGCCAGGCTGCTTTACCGTCTTGGGCGTAATACACCCTGTAACCAGGCCCTTCATCGATGCGCATTTCCCATACGCCTTGCCCGCAGGGTTTACTATCGCCGGGGTTACCAAAAGAAAGTCGGTCGATCCTCATGACTATTTTGGTTTTTGCTCTCGCATTCTTTAGCGCCCGCAGCCAATCCTTGAAAGGCATTTTTCCTTCTGTCGTTTCGAAGAACGTAATCATGTTCATCCTTGACTCCTTGAGTGTAGCTTTAAAGCAACAAACAAGCACGAACAAAATTTAGTCGCGCTTATTTTTCTCAAGGCAGGCTAACGGATTTTTACTTGAGGTTGGTTGAAATCGTTCTATGGCATGCCGGGATTGCGGCGCAGCTTCCGGGGTTTATGCATCCGGGCGCGGGGCTTTCAAAAATATGCCTGAAAGCCCCGGTTTCATTGACTTACTGCACAAATGCGGTCAGGCGGTTAAAGATGCCCGGGTCGTCGGCGTGGCGGATTATCTGCACCACATCCTCCAGCTTGTCGACCTGGCTGACCATCTGCTCCAGCCGCTGGTCGTCCCCCACCTGCAGCCAGATGCGACTCTGGTCCCCTTCCGGCAGCGGCAGGCAGAGAATGCCCTCGACGTTGAACGCCCGACGGGCAAACAGGCCGCAAATATGTGACATCACGCCCGGGTGGTTGCGCACAGTTAGTTCCAGAATGACGGTTGACTGTTTAGCGATAGATTGTTTAGTGATTGATGGTTGCATGGCTTACTCTCCAATCATCTGAGTGTTGGCGGCACCCGGCGGCACCATCGGGTAGACTTTTTCATCCGCGTCGATGCGAACGTGAATCAGGCAAGGGCCCGGGCGAGAAATCGCCTCCTGCAGCGCGGCGTGCGGATCTTCCGCCTTGTTCAGGTCACAGGTCGCGAGGCCAAAACCGCGCGCGATAGTAATGAAATCCGTCATGCCAGGATAGGTCGCGGCGAAGATATTCTGCTGGTAAAACAGCGTCTGCTGCTGGTGTACCAGCCCCAATGCCTGGTTGTTCATCAGGATGATTTTCACATCCAGATTGTTTTCAGCGGCGGTGGCCATTTCCTGGATATTCATCATCAGGCTGCCGTCGCCGGAGAAGCACAGCACCTTGCGGCCAGGCTCAGCCAGCGCCGCGCCAACCGCGGCCGGTAAGCCAAAGCCCATGGTGCCCAGCCCGCCCGACGTCAACCACTGGCGAGGACGATTGAGCGGATAGGCCTGAGCCACCCACATCTGGTGCTGGCCTACGTCGGTGGTGACGATAGCTTCGTCATCCACACACGCCGCTGCGGCTTTGATAAGCCCGTAAGGCATCAGCGGGTTGTCCGCGCCCGGCGTGGCAAACGGGAACTCGCGCTGCAAGTCACCCACCGTTTGCAGCCACTCGCTGCGCTGGGAAGTTTTGGTTTGCGGGATAAGCTGGCTCAGGACTTCACGCACGTCGCCGCGAATAGCCACGTTAGCCTGCTTAATTTTGCCCAGCTCGGCGCGGTCGATATCGACGTGGATAATTTTTGCATTCGGGCAAAATTCTTCGGTTTTACCAATCGCGCGGTCGTCAAAGCGAGCGCCAAGCACGATCAGCAGGTCCGCTTCGTGAAGGATAAAGTTGGTACTACGCGCCCCGTGCATCCCCAGCATTCCCAGGGAAAGCGGGTGCTGCGCGGGGATCGTGCCCAGCGCCATCAGCGTCATGGTTGTCGGCAGCCCGGCTCGCTCCGCCAGCTCACGCGCCTGCTCCGCCGCGCCTGCGCTGATGATTCCGCCGCCCAGGTAAAGCACCGGACGCTTAGCGTCGTTGATCATCGCCGCCGCACGGGCGATATCCTGATGGTCAAAAGCCGGAGCAGCCGAAGGCGCGGCCACCGCAGGCAGTTCGGCGATGTCGATTTCAGCGGTCTGAATGTCTTTTGGAATGTCGATCCATACCGGGCCAGGGCGGCCAGACTGCGCAATGCGGAAGGCGTCGGTAATCACCTGCGGCAGCTCGCTGATGCTGCGCACCAGGTAGTTATGTTTGGTGATAGGAATGGAGATGCCGTAGGTATCAACTTCCTGGAAAGCATCGGCGCCAATCATCGAGGTTGGTACCTGGCCGGTGATACAAACCAGCGGGATGGAGTCGAGACGCGCGTCGGCGATGGCGGTAACCAGGTTAGTCGCACCCGGCCCGCTACAGGCAATGCAGACCGCCGGTTTGCCACTGGTACGCGCCATGCCCTGCGCCATAAATCCCGCGCCCTGCTCGTGGCGAGCCAGTACGTGGCGAATGCGGGTGCTTTGGCTCAGGGCATTGTAGAGCGGCAGAACGGTGCCGCCTGGAATGCCGCTAACCGTGGTGATCCCGTGATGCTCCAGCATTTTTACAATCAGCTGAGCGCCGGTGATGCGTTGTGAGGGTGTGTCCGAAATTGCCATGCTCCAGTCCTTCTAATAAGCCGGTTCGCTTCTGGGCAGGCACTTAAAACAAGAAACCCCGCCCGGTTTGCGCCGGCGGGGTTTGGAATCGATGCGTTGATTCAGTCCCTACGGCGCATTGCCGACGACCACCACCACACGCACGACGACCACCGCGGCTGGTAGCGCGGTAAGTAGTAGGGTCGAAGTTGGCAGGGAATGGGTCATGGGTTTCCTGAATCTGTGTTAAAAGTCGTCATTGATAAAATCACACTCGCCGGTTTCGCACAACAGGATTTTTGCTGGCCGCTAAAAAACGAGCGAAATGTCACATTTTTGTTAAATGCTAAGTTTTAGCAGCAGCGTCCGCCGCCTTTACCGCCGTAGCGCGCATCCTGACGTTCGCGGAAAAACTCTTCGTAGGTCATGGGAGTTTGCTCCGGATGGGTCTGGCGTATGTGCTGCACGTAGTTGTCGTAATCGGGTACGCCAATCATCATTTTTGCGGCCTGGCCGAGGTATTTCCCGGCTTTGGCGAGATTATCGAACATAGTGTCTCCAGTGTGCGGCCCCTCACCCCGGCCCTCTCCCCAAAGGGGAGAGGGGGGAATAAAGAAGCCTGATCTATCCCCTCTCCCAAAAGGGGGGTGGGGGAATAAAGATGCCTGATCTATCCCCTCTCCCTTGCAGGGAGAGGGTTAGGGTGAGGGTAAAAATCAATGCACGCTTTTCGCCTGCGCCACGATCTCCTGATAATTCTCAGGCATCGGCTCGTACGGCGTCTCACTCGACGTTGGTTGGTCAGACTTCAGCGCTTTGAGCGCGGTTTTCAGCGAGAACCAGCCGAGCACCACAACTACCACCATAAAGAATATGGTCAGCCCCGCGTCCAGGCGGTTATTGAACACCAGTTGGCTAAGCTGCGACTGCGTGTACTGCGCCGGAATATTCCCGCTGTCGATCATCGCCTGGAATTTGTTGGCGATAGCCAGGAAGCCCACTTTCGCATCCGAACTGAACGCTTTTTGCCAGCCTGCCGTTAAAGTACAAACCAGCAGCCAGGCGGTCGGCATCAGAGCAACCCACGCATAGCGCTGCTTCTTCATCTTGAACAGCACAACCGCACAGAGCATCAGCGCCATGCCCGCCAGCATCTGGTTGGCGATGCCGAACAGCGGCCACAGCGTGTTGATGCCGCCCAGCGGGTCGACCACGCCCTGATGCAGGAAGTAGCCCCATGCCAGTACGCAAAGCCCGGTTGCAAGCAGGTTGGCCGGCAGCGAGTCGGTTCTTTTCAGCCCGGGTGAAATGACTCCCAGCAGGTCTTGCAGCATAAAGCGCGCCGCGCGAGTCCCGGCATCCACCGCCGTCAGGATGAACAGCGCTTCAAACAGAATGGCAAAGTGATACCAGAACGAGACGTCCATCAGCCCGCCCAACGCGCCGTGCAGAATGTACGCCATCCCCACGGCAAGCGTTGGTGCCCCGCCGGCGCGAGAGATAATGCTCTGCTCGCCGACTTCACTGGCGATAGTGGTCAGCGTTTCCGGGGTGATATGGAAGCCCCACCCGCTCACCACCTGCGCGGCAGAAGCCACAACGTCAGCCGTGCCTGCCGGAGCCAGTACGGCCATCGGGCTGTTCATCGCGAAGTACACGCCAGGGTCGATAACACAGGCCGCCACCAGCGCCATGATGGCGACAAAGGATTCCATCAGCATGCCGCCGTAGCCAATGAAGCAGGCCTGATTTTCATTCGCCAGCATTTTCGGCGTGGTGCCGGAAGCTATCAGCGCGTGGAAGCCAGAAACAGCCCCGCAGGCGATGGTGATAAACAGGAACGGGAACAAGTCACCGCTCCAGACCGGGCCGGTACCATCGATGAATTTTGTTAATGAAGGCATCTGCAGCGTCGGGCGCATGATCAAAATGCCGATCGCCAGCCCGATGATGGTGCCAATTTTCAGGAAGGTGGAGAGGTAGTCGCGCGGCGCCAGCAGCAGCCACACCGGCAGCACTGAAGCCACAAAGCCATAGCCCACCAGCATCCACGTCAGCTGTACGCCGGTATAGTCAAAGTACGGTGCCCAGGTTTCACTCTCCGCCACCCAGCCGCCGGAGATAATGGCAAATACCAGCATCACCAGGCCAATCACCGACACTTCGCCAATGCGCCCCGGGCGCAAATAGCGAATATAGACGCCCATAAACAGCGCCAGCGGGATGGTAAAGGCAACGGTGTATGTACCCCAAGGGCTATGGGTCAGCGCCTTCACCACGATCATCGCCAGCACGGCCAGGATAATCACCATGATCATAAAGCAGGCCACTAACGCGATAACGCCCGCGGTGTTGCCCATTTCTTCTTTAACCAGCTCCCCCAGAGAGCGCCCGTTGCGGCGCGTGGAGACAAACAGCACCATAAAGTCCTGTACGGCTCCTGCCAGCACCACGCCCGCCAGCAGCCAAAGCATGCCCGGCAGATACCCCATTTGCGCAGCAAGTACCGGCCCCACCAGCGGCCCCGCCCCAGCAATAGCGGCAAAGTGGTGGCCAAACAGCACCTTTTTATCCGTTGGGACGTAATCAAGACCGTCATTGTTCCGCACGGCCGGCGTCATGCGCGTGGCATCCACCGTCAGCACGCGTTTCGCGATAAACAAACCGTAGTAGCGGTAGGCAATCAGGTAAATACAGACGGAGGCAATGACAATCCACAGCGCATTTATCTGCTCACCACGATTCAAAGCGATGTAGCCGAGGGCAAATGCGCCTATCAAAGCAAGCACGACCCAGACGAGGTGTTTCCCAAATCTATCCATCAATTTTGTCCGTTTTCTAAGTGGATACCGAGAGTTGTTACATTTTTTATCTAGCCTGGAATAGCGGTTCTCACAATCTGAAGCGGGCAAAACGCGGGGCATTTACCTCAGTTTGTTAATGAGATCACCTAAATATGTATCGCAACCGTAAAGTCGGCAGGTCAATTGTGGAATATCAGATTGGTGAATGGTTAACGCGGGGATTGATAACCAGGGATGATTAATTAGCGGAATTAATTGGTTTCAAATGCCAACTGAGAAAGACATTGATAATTATTTTCATTTGCAATAGCGTGTTTCCGCACTTTCAACTCCAGACACTTTTGCCGCGTCCTTCCTCATTTCGGAAAGGAGTTTACGGGACGCAGGCGGTGACACTCAGGATAAATAATGAACAATACATTATCGTACTCCCTCGCCACGTTGGTGAGTCTGGGCCTCTACGGCACTGCCTTTTCGGCGGCAGCAGAGACGGCACCCGTAGAAAATGAAGACACGCTGGTCGTCACCGCTGCCCAGCAAACGCTGCAGGCACCCGGCGTGTCGATTATCACCTCCGAAGAATTAAAGAAGCACCCTGTCGCGCGTGACGTCTCTGAAATCATTCGTACCATGCCAGGGGTTAACCTTACCGGCAACTCTACCAGCGGGCAGCGCGGCAACGGCCGCCAGATTGATATTCGCGGCATGGGGCCAGAAAACACGCTGATCCTGATTGACGGTAAACCGGTCACCAGCCGTAATTCCGTCCGCCTTGGCTGGCGCGGCGAGCGTGATACCCGAGGCGATGCCTCGTGGATTCCGCCTGAAATGATCGAGCGTATTGAAGTCCTGCGTGGCCCGGCGGCGGCTCGCTACGGTAACGGCGCGGCGGGCGGCGTGGTGAACATTATTACCAAACGCAGCAGCAACGAGTTCCACGGCAGCTGGAATACCTATTTCAACGCGCCGGAACACAAAGACGAAGGCTCGACAAAACGCACCAACTTCAGCCTGACGGGGCCGCTGGGGGATGACGTCAGCTTCCGGCTTTACGGCAACCTGGACAAAACGCAGGCGGATGCCTGGGACATCAACCAGGGACATCAGTCGCTGCGCACCGGATCCTACGCCAGCACGCTTCCTGCCGGCCGCGAAGGGGTTATCCATAAAGACCTGAACGGGCTAATCCGCTGGGAGTTTGCACCGATGCAGGCGCTGGAGTTTGAAACAGGCTACAGCCGCCAGGGCAACCTCTACTCGGGTGATACACAAAACACCAACAGCAACCAGTTGGTGAAGGATAACTACGGCAAAGAGACTAACCGCCTCTACCGCCAGAACTATGCCGTCACCTGGACCGGCGGCTGGGATAACGGCGTCACCACCAACTCCTGGGTGCAGTACGAACACACCCGCAACTCGCGCATGAACGAAGGCCTGGCGGGCGGCACGGAAGGGATCTTCGCCAATAATCAGTTCTCGGATATCGACCTTAGCGATGTGCTGCTGCACAGCGAAGCGAGCATTCCGTTTGACCTGCTGGTGAACCAAAACCTCACCCTCGGCAGCGAATGGAATCAGCAACGCATGAAGGATGGTTCGTCGAACAGCCAGTCATTGAGCGAAGGCGGTGCGATTCCGGGTATGTCGTCCACCATCCGCAGCCCTTATTCGAAAGCAGAAATCTTCTCCCTGTTCGCCGAGAACAACATGGAGATAACCAGCAGCACTATGCTGACGCCGGGTCTGCGCTTCGATCATCACTCCATCGTGGGGAATAACTGGAGCCCGTCGCTGAACCTTAGCCAGGAGCTGGTGGAAGACCTGACGCTGAAGCTCGGTATTGCCCGCGCCTACAAGGCGCCAAGCCTGTATCAGACTAACCCGAACTACATTCTCTATAGCCGTGGCCAGGGCTGTGCCGCGAGCGCAGGGGCCTGTTACCTGATGGGCAACGAGGATTTGAAAGCCGAAACCAGCGTCAACAAAGAGATTGGGCTGGAGTTCAAGCGCGACGGCTATCAGGCCGGGATCACCTGGTTTAGAAACGACTACCGCAACAAGATCGAATCCGGTTATTCGCCTGTTGCCTCTAACAGCAAGAAAACCGATATCTATCAGTGGGGCAACGTGCCAAAAGCGGTTGTGGAAGGGCTGGAAGGCACCATTAATCTGCCGCTGACGGACACCGTAAGCTGGAACAACAACCTGACTTATATGCTGCAAAGCAAAAATAAGGAAACCGGCGATCGCCTGTCGATCATCCCGGAATACACCCTTAACTCGACGCTGAGCTGGCAGGTTCATCAGGATGTTTCGCTGCAAAGCACCCTGACCTGGTACGGCAAGCAGGCTCCGAAGAAGTACAACTACAAGGGCGAACCGGTTACCGGCAGCGACACCAACGAGGTCAGCCCTTATAGCATCATTGGCATGAGCGCGACCTGGGACGCGACCAAAAACGTCAGCTTAACCGCCGGCATTGATAACCTGCTGGATAAGCGCCACTGGCGCGCGGGTAACGCCCAGACCACCGGGAATGCCACCACCAACGCTTATATGTATGGCGCGGGTGCCGAGACCTACAACGAGTCTGGCCGCACGTATTACATGAGCGTCAATACGCACTTCTAAACCCTCTCCGGGAGGCTAATTAGCCTCCCCCTCTTTCTTCACCTTGCTGGTGAAAAAATCGCTTGATGCCCGTTCATAAGAAAATGTTATAGTCGAAAAAACCATACAAAAAACGCACACAACACGACCTTCAACAAGGAGTTACCTCTGATGGCTCAAGCACACTCTCTCGAAGACTTTTTAACCTCAGTACAGTCACGCGACCCGCATCAGGTTGAATTCGCTCAGGCGGTTCGCGAAGTTATGAGCACGCTGTGGCCGTTTCTTGAGAACAATCCGCAGTACCGCCAGCAGGCGCTGCTGGAACGCCTGGTTGAACCCGAACGCGTGATCCAGTTTCGCGTAGCCTGGGTGGATGACAACAATCAGGTGCAGGTTAACCGGGCATGGCGCGTGCAGTTCAGCTCGGCGATTGGCCCCTTCAAGGGCGGGATGCGCTTCCACCCTTCCGTTAACCTGTCGATCCTGAAGTTTCTCGGCTTTGAACAGACCTTTAAAAATGCCCTCACCACGCTGCCGATGGGCGGTGGCAAAGGCGGCAGCGACTTTAACCCTAAAGGCAAAAGCGAAGGCGAAATCATGCGTTTTTGCCAGGCGCTGATGCTTGAGCTGTACCGCCATCTGGGCCCGGACACCGACGTTCCGGCGGGCGATATCGGCGTTGGCGGCCGCGAAGTCGGCTACATGGCGGGGATGATGAAAAAGCTCTCCAACAACACCGCCTGCGTGTTCACGGGCAAAGGGCTGTCGTTCGGCGGTAGCCTGATCCGCCCTGAAGCGACCGGCTACGGGCTGATTTACTTCACCGATGCCATGCTACAGCGCCACGGCCTGGGCTTCGAAGGCATGCGCGTGGCGGTTTCCGGCTCCGGCAACGTGGCCCAGTATGCGATTGAAAAAGCCATGTCGCTCGGCGCACGCGTGGTCACCGCCTCCGACTCCAACGGCACCGTGGTCGACGAAGCAGGCTTTAGCGCAGAAAAACTGGCACGCCTGTGCGAAATCAAAGCCAGCCGCGACGGTCGCGTAGCAGATTATGCCCGCGAATTTGGCCTCACTTACCTGGAAGGCCAGCAGCCGTGGAGCGTGCCGGTTGATATTGCTCTGCCGTGCGCAACTCAAAACGAGCTGGACGTCGACGCGGCACAAACGCTCATCGCCAACGGCGTGAAGGCCGTAGCCGAAGGGGCAAATATGCCGACAACGATCGCCGCTACGGATTTGTTTGTGGAAGCCGGCGTGCTGTTTGCGCCGGGCAAAGCGGCAAACGCGGGCGGCGTGGCAACCTCAGGGCTGGAGATGGCACAGAACGCCGCTCGCCTGAGCTGGAAGGCTGAAAAAGTGGATATTCGCCTGCACCACATCATGCTTGATATTCACCAGGCCTGCGTGGAGTACGGCGGAGAAGGGAAACAAACGCAGTATGTGCGCGGCGCAAACATCGCCGGGTTCGTCAAAGTTGCGGACGCGATGCTGGCTCAGGGCGTGCTGTAACTTACGCGGTGAGGGCCTTCGCCCTCACCCATTTTCATCTACAAGGTCAGCTTCATTTCGTACTGCTGGAGCGCATCCTGAGTAAAACCGCTGCTTAAAAATAACGGCGCAACGGCTTCGGGCAGGCTGGGGATAGTCACTACTCCAGGGAACCGATGCTGAAGTAAAGCCAGCAGTTTTTTGGCCTTCCCTTTCCGTCGCGCATGCGGCTCAACAAACAGCCCTCTTAACTTCGGTATCTCACCCGGGATAACCATCGCATAGGCCACATCATCCAGCACAAAGGCCTTACCGGGCAGCTTATACAGCGTTTCAGCCGCACAAAGCCACGGCAGCGGCGCGTCGTTACTGGCCATCATTCTATGAGTCATTTGCAGCGGGTCGACTTCTGCCTGCTCCCCGTCGGCTTCGCCTTCCGGCACGCCAGAGGAGTGAAAGCCCACCAGCGTTTGCTGGCGCACAAAGCCCATTCGCTCATACAGCGCCAGCCCGCCCTCGTTGCCTAAGATCACTTCAAGGAAAAACTGCTTATCGCCACGAGCCCGCGCTTCGTCGATCAGTTGCTGAATGAAGATTTTGCCTAACCCCTGCCCGCGCAGCTCCGGACGAATGGCAAACGCGGCAAGGCGACAGGTTTGCCCGCGCCGGGTCACCAGCGCCATGGCTTTAGGCTCCCCGCGGTCAAGCCAGACGAGGCTGTCGCCGGGGAAAAGATCTTCAGAGACGAATCGCCAGCCGAAGGTTTCCCCGTCAAGTCGGAACGGCACCACGTACTGTTCAAAGCAATGGGTCAATATCTCTGCCAGCTGGAAACTGTTCCAGTTAAGCGCCGGTTTGCTGACGATCTCGTGCTGCATGCTATCCCCCGCTCGAAGCGAATTTTATTCTTCGGAACAGAGTGTTTAGCACATGTCGAAGGATCACGATATCGGCTCGGGTGCTACAGACCCCGATTTATTCAACGGCTTAACGCGAAACCACGGCAGGCAAAGCTGGATCAGCGGCCCGATAGCCAGAGCATAAAGCACGGTGCCCACGCCAAAACTGCCGCCCATCAGCCAGCCGGAGAGCAGCACGGTCACCTCGATGGCGGTACGCACGCTGCGCACGGACCAGCCTGTTCTGGCATTGATCCCGGTCATCAGGCCGTCTCGTGGCCCGGCGCCAAAACCTGCGCCAATGTACATTCCGGTCGCCAGCGCATTCACGATCAACGCGCCTGCCAGCAAAAACGAACGCGCCACAAGCGATTCCAGCGGCGGCATTAACGCCAGCGTGGCATCCGCAGCCAGCCCTAAAACAATCACGTTGCTGATGGTGCCCAGCCCAGGACGCTGGCGCAGCGGGATCCACAACAGCAGCACCAGCGCGCCAACGATTATCATTACCAGCCCCAGGTTTAACGAAAACAGCCTCGCCACGCCGAGATGGAAGACGTTCCACGGATCGGCCCCCAAATCTGCGCGAACAAACATCGCGGTTGAGACACCGTAAAAGACCAGGCCGGTATAGAGCTGCAGCAGGCGGCGAGCCATCATGATAAATATCCTCGTTGTGTTTTTATGGCTATACCCTCTCGCAAAATGGACTTAGTATTAAGGTCCAGTTATCAGAAAGTGGACTGCTATGACGCTGCGCAGAATCGGTACTTCGTCTTTAACACGCCTGCTGGGCCACTGGCACCAGGCGTCATCCCGCTCGCCGGTGTATCGCCAGTTAGCCGACGGGCTACGGCTGTTGATTCTGGACGGCAGACTGCCGCTCGACAGCAGGCTGCCGGGTGAAAGAGAGCTTTCGGGCGCGCTGGGCGTAAGCCGCACCACGGTGGCTTCTGCGCTGGCACAGCTGCGTGAGGAGGGCTATCTGCTCAGCCGACAGGGCTCAGGCTCGGTCACCATGCTGCCCGAAAGCAGCCCGGCCGTATCTCCGCTGCCCGGCAACGCCCCGGTACTGGATCTTTCCACTGCGGCCCTCAGCGCCGGGCCTGAAATTCACCGGGCCTATTCCACCGCGCTCACTTTCCTGCCGGAACATTTATCCTCTACCGGCTATGACAGTCAGGGTTTGCCGGAGCTTAGAGAAGCCATAGCGCGGCACTATGCGTCCCGTGGCTTACCCACCACGCCAGACCAAATCATGGTGGTCAACGGCGCCGTCAGCGGGCTGGGGTTGGTTCTGCGGCTATTTACCGGCCCAGGCGATCGCGTGGTGGTCGATCACCCCACTTACCCGATGGCGCTGGCGGCCATCCGTGGCGCCTCCTGCCGCCCTGTTCCGGTCAGCCTACCCGCAAGCGGCTGGGATGTTGACGGCCTGGCGGCAACCATCGCGCAAACCTCCCCTCGGCTGGCTTACTTAATTCCCGATTTCCATAACCCAACCGGCCGCTGTATGGACCCCGCCACGCGCCAAAGGGTGAACGAGATTGCCGCCCGCAGCCACACGACGCTGGTTGTAGATGAAACAATGGCCGACCTCTGGTTTGACGCACCGCCTCCTGCCCCGCTGGCCGCCTTTGGCTTAGAGGATCGTACTATTTCCCTGGGTTCAGCCGGGAAAAGCTTCTGGGGCGGGCTGCGCCTGGGCTGGATTAGAGCCTCGGCTAAAACCATCAGTTCGCTGATACAAGTCCGCAATACCTTTGATTTGGGTACGCCGCTGCTGGAGCAGTTGGCCGCCATTCAACTCTTCAACGACGCGGCGCTTTTTCTGCCTCAACGCAGAGAAATGCTCCGCCAGCGCTGCGAGACCAGCTTCGCCACGATGCAAACGCTGTTCCCTGACTGGCAAACGTCTCCTCCGGAAGGCGGATTGTCGTGGTGGGTGGAACTGCCTAAGCCGCTGGCCACGATTTTTGCCGCCTCGGCAGAAAGTCAGGGTATTCGCATCGGCGCCGGGCCCCGGTTTGGCGTTGAGGGAGCCTTTGAACGATTTTTACGCCTGCCCTTTAGCCTTGAGCCCAAAGAGATGCAGCTTGCCCTCCAGCGGCTGCAGCCGTTGTGGCAGCACCTGGCGGCAACGAGAAATGAAAGTCTGAGGGGAATGGTATTTTAGAAAGCGGATTATTTCCCTCTAAAATAAAAGAGGGAAATAATATTCTGTAAGATTAGCAATAAGCGACGCTAAAAATTAATGCTGTGAAATTCGCGGAATGGCAAACCCTTTTAGGGTAATGGTGAAATGTTCACCCTCTTTTTTAATACTGGCCCCGGTATCGCACCAGTCAGAAGCGATACGGAAAAACTCATCGCTGCCAATATTCCAGCCCAGCTTCACTTTTTTCAGGTAGCCCGAGCGCAATAATTCACAGGCTTGCTGATAGTCGTAGGCGGTACTGTCCGTACCGGCGTTCATTTTTTCTTCTTCAGCAGTTTACGCAATGCCTTGATCTCACGATCGTTTAATGGCGTTACGCGAGTCTCAGAGGTGTGCTGGCTGTCTACGTCATCTTCGTCGACGCCCACATCACCGTCGAGATCATCAAAAGCTTTTGACAGAAGTCTCTCCGTTACGCTTGCCAGGGTTTCACTATTTTCTTCCGCATAGTGACGAATCTTCTCTTTTAACTCGATACTTATTTTTACGTTCAACGTAGCCGTCGTCATTGCAAATCCTTAATGCTTAAACAGAGGTTGGTGTTTAATACTATAGAGAATAAATAAGATCCAGCCAGCACGGTAAATTTAATATTTCTGTCATAATTCAAATACCCGTAAAATATATCCGGGTTAAGCCATTACAAAGGCGGCAGCCTGCGCTTTACCGGCGTGCTTTTAACGATAGAAGTATTGCACTGGGCGAACTCGGCCAGCTCATCAAGGATTTCATCCAGTTGCTCAATAGAGCGAATCACCAGCCTGATGATGAAGCAATCCTCACCAGTAATTTTGTCGCATTCTATGCATTCAGGAATCGCCTGAATCATCTTCTCCACTTTGTGCAACATGCCCGGTAAAGGTTTCATACGTACCAGTCCCTGCAGGGTGTAACCCAGAGCCGGCAGATTAGCGTTCATGGTGTAGCCGTTAATCACGCCGCGCTCTTCCAGCCGCTTCACTCGTTCTGCGGTACTCGGCGAAGAAAGACCAATTTTTCCGCTTAATACTTTCAGAGAGATACGGGCATCTGCCGCAAGAATAGCCAGAATATGCCTGTCGATATCATCAGGAAGGTAATCACTCATTTTTATCTCATTTATAAAGGCAAAAGGATTTTATGACCTAATTTTAGCACTTCAACGAGCCTGCCACAGTGCGCAGAATAAAGCTCTTTATTCTGGAGAGACAAAATGACTCGTGAGATAAAAACCGGCAGCCTGCAAATGATTGCAGCGATGCTCATCTCCGGCACCATCGGCGCACTGGTGGTGTTTTCTCGGCAGCCTATTGCCAACGTCGTTTTCTGGCGCTGCGTTTTCGCAACTATCACGCTGTTTATTTTGGGCATGCTTAGCGGCAACTGGCGCAGCCATCTGAATCGCAAAGTTGTTTTGATCGCCGCCCTCGGCGGCGTGGCGCTGGTCGTGAACTGGCTGCTGCTGTTCGCCGCCTATTCACGAACGTCCATCGGGCTGGCCACGGTGCTCTACAATACGCAGCCGCTGATGCTGGTCGGGATGGGCGTTTTTATTCTGAAAGAGAAAGTCAGCCGCAGCAGGTGGCTCTGGCTGGCTGCATCGTTTGCCGGCATGCTGCTGGTGCTGTCTAGCGGGCTGAGCCATGACGGTAATAGCGGCTGGCTGCTGGGCATTGTGATGGCACTGGGTGCCGCGTTCTTTTATGCCCTGACGGCGCTTATCACCCGCCAGCTGAAAGGCGTGCCTCCGCAGCAAATTGCCCTCGTTCAGGTAGCCATTGGCACGCTTCTACTGCTGCCGCTGGTGGATTTCCAGCAGCACATGACGTTTATGCATTGGGGAATGATGGTGATGCTGGGCGTGCTTCATACCGGCATTATGTACCAGCTGCTGTACGGCGCGATTCAGAAGCTGCCGACGTCGATTACCGCCTCGCTCTCGTTTATCTACCCGATTGTGGCGGTGATAGTGGATCGCTTTGTCTTCAATCACAGCCTGAGCCCGATTCAGTTTATCGGCGGCGCAATGATTCTGCTGGCTGCAGCGGGGATCAATCTGGGTTGGGGAGAAAAGCGCAGGGCTAGAACGGTGCTGGCGAAGGGGTAAGCCAGAATTGGGTGGGGGCCCTGCCAGCTACATCCCGGCACACACGACGCCTGCTGCGGCTGCTTCCTTCCGGACCTGACCGAGTTCACAAGTTAGTGTTGCGGGAGAACCAACAGGGCCCCCATTGAGAGCGTTGTTATCCAACGCGCTGGCGCATTATCCACATAGACTCCGGCAATTGCAAGCCGGCGGCGGTCAGGTGTTGGTTTATTGCGCATCAACGGTTTAACTTGGTGCTTTCCCCGCCGCCGATTATCCTTAGATGCGATTTTGTCAGGAGTTCACTATGGATAATCACGATTCCTTCCCGCAGCGGGTTTACCAAATTGTTGCCGCCATTCCCGAAGGTTACGTCACGACCTATGGCGAAATTGCAGCGCTTGCCGGGTCACCGAGGGCCGCTCGCCAGGTTGGAGGCGTGCTTAAGCGCCTGCCGGAAGGCAGCCGTTTGCCGTGGCATCGAGTAGTGAATCGACAAGGTGTTATCTCGTTAACCGGCCCGGATCTCCAGCGTCAGCGTCAGGCGCTGCTTTCAGAAGGCGTGATGGTGTCAGGGGATGGGCATATCGATATGCTGCGTTACCGCTGGAAATATTAAAACGCCCCCATTCGGAGGCGTTTAGCTTTAGTAAGTCGTTGGCGCAGGCACCGCCGAAGATGGCGTTACCTGAGTTGGCGAGGTTGACGGCACGGTGCTTGCCGCCCCACCGCTCTGCTGAAGCGGGATTGCGGTATTCTGTACCGGCACCAGCGTCAGATCCGCCTTCGTCCCGCCTTCATTGATGATCGGCTGGAAGGTATCGGTGATAAACATCAGCTTATCGTTAACGGTAATTGCTGCGCTCAGCAGGATACGTGCCTTCGGCTGAATATCAGACGGATTGAACGGTATCACGAAGCTGAAAGGCGCCTGTTTGCCTTCGGTACGCACCACTTTTTGTGCAATCACTTTAGACGGTGCATCGGCCAGTGAAGCGTCGGAGACGGTCACAGTAAGCACCGCGTCCGGCGGCAGAGCAACCCGCTGACGGATCCATACCGTACCGGATACGTTAGGCAATGCGATGTCGGCCTGCTGAGCAGATGCGGCCCCGGCGGAGGCGCTCGGCGCAGGCGTTGGGACATCAGCACTTTTGTGTGCACAACCTGCAACAGCAACCGCGATAGCCAAGGCACTTAACATAGGCACAAGTTTCATTGATTTTTTCTCCTTATTATCAATGTAGCGCCGGGGACGAACCCCGTTGAAAAACACGCTTAACGGCTTAAGTGTGGCACAGATCACTGAATTCTGCCCAAAACCAGGAATGTTCCCAACAGCGACTCGTCAAATGCATAGTTTGTGGGCATGTTATAATCACGGAAATTTGCCACATTCCCCCTTATTGAGGACATTTTATGAGTCAGGCGCTCAGCAATTTATTGGCGTTACTTAACCTGGAAAAAATTGAAGAGGGACTGTTTCGTGGCCAAAGCGAGGATTTAGGCTTACGCCAGGTATTCGGCGGGCAAGTTGTCGGCCAGGCGCTTTATGCGGCAAAAGAAACCGTGCCTGAAGACCGTCTCGTTCACTCTTTCCACAGCTATTTTTTACGCCCTGGCGACAGCCAAAAACCGATTGTTTATGACGTAGAAACCCTGCGCGACGGCAACAGCTTTAGCGCTCGTCGTGTCGCTGCGGTACAGAACGGAAAGCCGATCTTTTACATGACCGCGTCATTCCAGGCGCCTGAATCTGGCTATGAGCACCAGAAAGAGATGCCGCCAGCGCCGAAGCCGGACGGCCTGGTGTCTGAAACAGACATCGCCCGCTCTCTGGAGAAATTCCTGCCGCCGCACGCGAAAGAGAAGTTCCTTAGCGAGAAGCCGCTGGAGATCCGCCCGGTGGTCTTCCATAACCCGCTGAAAGGCCACGTCGATCAACCTTCACGCCAGGTCTGGATCCGTGCTAACGGCAGCATGCCGCAGGATCTGCGTGTGCATCAGTATCTGCTCGGCTATGCGTCAGACTTTAACTTCCTGCCGGTTGCCCTGCAGCCGCATGGCGTAGGGTTCCTGGAGCCTGGCATGCAGGTCGCCACCATCGATCATTCTATGTGGTTCCACCGTCCGTTCGACATGAATGACTGGCTGCTTTATAGCGTTGAAAGTACGTCGGCTTCGAGCGCTCGCGGCTTTGTGCGCGGGGAGTTTTACACTCAGGATGGGGTGTTAGTGGCGTCTACGGTTCAGGAAGGTGTGATGCGCCATCGCGGGTAGTTAACGCTGAAATAAAAAAACCTCGCCGACCAGGCGAGGTTCTTAATATTCATAACGGATTAGTTGTTGTAAGCGTTTTCGCCGTGGCTGTTCACATCCAGGCCTTCGCGCTCCTGCTCTTCCGGCACACGCAGCCCTACGGTCAGGTCAGCAATTTTGAACGCGATGAACGCGACAACGCCTGACCAGACGATAGTAATCGCCACGCTTTCCAGCTGAACCAGAACCTGATGTCCCATGGTCACGCCTTCGGCATAGCCTACGCCCCCCAAAGAAGTTGCCGCGAAGATGCCGGTCATGATGCAGCCGATGATGCCGCAGACGCCGTGCACGCCGAACACATCGCATGGGTCATCAACGTTGAGCCATTTTTTCAGCGTAGTCACGCCCCACAGGCCGGCCAGACCAACAACCAGACCAATCAGCAGCGCACCGCCCACACCGACGTAACCACACGCTGGGGTAATGCCAACCAGGCCTGCGATTGCACCAGAACATGCTCCCAGCAGGGAAGGTTTACCGCGCAGCGCCCACTCGCCAAAGACCCAGGAGAGAATCGCCCCGGCCGTTGCTACGACGGTGTTCACGAATGCCAGCGCAGCGATTTCGTTTGCCGCACTTGCGGAGCCGGCGTTAAAGCCAAACCAGCCGAAGTAGAGGATTGCGGTACCGATAAACACCATTGGCAGGTTGTGCGGCTTGAAGGCTTCTTTGCCGAAGCCGACGCGTTTGCCCACCAGGTAAGCGCCCACCAGGCCAGCAACAGCGGCGTTAATGTGCACCACGGTACCGCCCGCAAAGTCCAGCGCGCCGTGCGTTGCCAGGATACCGCCGCCCCATACCATGTGCGCAATTGGCACATAGGAAAGCGTCAGCCATACAGCAGCAAAAATCACCACCGCAGAGAAGCGCACGCGCTCGGACAGCGAGCCCACCACCAGCCCCACGGTAATACAGGCGAAGGAGCCCTGGAACGCAACGTGGATATACTGATAGAAGGTACCCATTAGTGCTTTCAGCTGGATGTTTTTCAGCATTACCCAGTCAAAGTTACCGAAGAAGTTGTTCCCGGTACCGAACGCCAGGCTATAGCCGTAAACCACCCACAGCACGCAAACCAGCGCGAAGGTAACGGAGATTTGCGTCAGCATCGACAGCACGTTTTTGGAGCGAATCAGGCCGCCATAGAACAGCGCCAGCCCTGGGATGGTCATAAACAGCACCATCGCGGTGCATATCATCATAAAGGCATTGTCAGCTTTGTCCGCGACCGCAGGCGCGTCCGCAGCGAAGGCGAGCGTCGGCAGTAATGCCAGTCCACCTAAACCAAGGAGTGCAGCTAGTTTTTTCATTTTTCCCATCCCAATCAAGGCTTGCCAGCAGTTACAGAGCGGCTTCGTCGGCTTCGCCGGTACGAATACGAATAACGCGTTGCAGTTCTGCAACGAAGATTTTCCCGTCACCGATTTTGCCGGTGTAGGCGGCTTTGCTGATCACGTCGATAACTTCATCGAGCTGGTCGTCAGCAATAGCGACATCAATTTTTACTTTGGGCAGGAAGTTGACGCTGTACTCGGCACCACGGTAAAGCTCCGCATGGCCTTTCTGGCGACCGAAACCTTTAACTTC
Source organism: Cedecea sp. (assembly GCF_036500665.1). Lineage (NCBI taxonomy): Bacteria > Pseudomonadati > Pseudomonadota > Gammaproteobacteria > Enterobacterales > Enterobacteriaceae > Cedecea > Cedecea sp. Next base: position 71,231 of record NZ_DASYBS010000050.1, on the reverse strand, counting down.
GGTCACGGTAAGCCCTTGAATACCGATTGAAGAGAGCGCTTCACGCACGTCTTCAAGCTTGAACGGTTTGATTACCACGGTTACCAGCTTCATAAATCCTCTCCACTCAGAATTAGGTCGTTACCTGCACGTAGAGAGCAAAGCAAAGCCCATGCCAGGAATAAAAAACCAGCGTGATTCAGCACGTTTTCAGGCTTCAGGCGGCTTACCAGAAAGCCGGGATAAGGAGTGAGGTCGGGCGGGATTAGTCTGAAAAGAAAAAACGCACCACTGCGGTGCAGGATGCGTTTTCGTGTTGCACCAACGCGGAGAGGCATTGGTTTTTTAGCGGCTTATTGCCTGTTTGTGGTGCATCAGGCGGTCAGCGATTCTTCCTGCGCGGCGGCGGCAAGTTCTTCACCCGCCAGCTGCAGCTGATACATCTGCCAGTAGCGGCCCTGCTGCGCCAGCAGTTCACTGTGGGTGCCGCGCTCCACGGCCTGACCGCGATGCAGCACCAGAATGGTGTCCGCATCGGTAATGGTAGACAGACGGTGGGCAATCACCACCAGCGTCGTGTGCTGACGAACCACCGCCAGCGCACGCTGGATAGCCTGCTCGGTGCCGGAGTCGATGTTCGCCGTGGCCTCATCGAGGATCAGGATCTGCGGCGCTTCAACCAGCACACGCGCCAGCGCAAGCAGCTGCTTCTGGCCGACGGAGAGGTTATTGCCCTGCTCGCCCAGGCGAGTATGAATGCCTTCCGGCAGTGCACGAGCCAGTTCGGCCAGCTGTACCGTTTCCAGCGCCTGCCAGACCGCCTCTTCGCTGATATCTCGCCCCAGAGTCACGTTGGCGAAGAACGAATCAGCCATCACCACCGGATCCTGCTGCACCATCGCCACGCCGCGGCGCAGCGTTTCATGGCTGAGGGAGTCCAGCGGCCGCCCATCAAGGCGAATTTCCCCTTTTGTGAGCGGGTAATAGCCCATCATCAGGTTAGCCAGGGTGCTTTTGCCGCTGCCGGTATGCCCGACCAGCGCAATAAAGCTGCGCGAAGGTACTTCCAGGCTAATGTCCTGCAGCACCAGACGATCGCCACGGTAGGCAAACGATACGTTGTCGACGGAAATAGCGCCGCTGGCGAGCGGCCGGTTATCGTTGCCGTAATCCTGGCGTTTACCGTCCATCAGCTCAAACACGCGCTCGCCGGCAACCACCGCCTGCTGCAGGATCGACTGCTGGGTCGTCAGTTCGATCAGCGGTTCGTTCAGGCGGCCAAGGTAGTTAATAAAGGCATATAGCACGCCGACTTCAATGGTGCCCCGGGAAGTGAAGCCAAACAGCATCAGCAGGCCGCACAGGATCATCGCCGAAAACAGGCTCAGCAGCGGACGCAGAAGCCAGCCGTCGAGCCGCAGCGTTTGCATGCGCGCTAAATAGTGAGAGCGGCTCGCCTGCCCCATGCGCTCGCCGAAGCGAGCCTGCTGACGGAACTGCTGAATCACGCTCATGCCGTTGATGACTTCGTTAAATCCGTCGTTAATGTCCGCCAGGTAGCTGCGGACGCGGCGCACAATCGGCGTGCTGTAGCGCTGGTAGATAAACATCACGACGATCACCGCCGGGAAAATGGTTATCGCCACCAGCGCCATTCGCCAGTCGAGCGTAAACATCGCCACCAGCATGGCACCAATTAACGCCGCGCTGCGCAGCACCGTCGCCACGACGGTGACATACAGGTCGCGAATCACTTCGGTGTCGTTCGTCACGCGGGAGATAAGTTGCCCAACGGGCTGGGTATCGAATGCGCTCAACGGCTGGCGCAATGCGGCATCCATGACGTCGGTACGCAGTTTTTGTACCACGCCCACGGCCGCTTTGTTAAACAGCAGCGCCTGGAGATAGTGCAGCCCTGCGGCGCTTATCGACAGCAGAATATAGGCCACGGCCAGCCCGGCGGCGAGGCCGAGCGGCATCTGGTTTTTAGCGACCATGTTATCGATGAAGTAGCTGACCAGCACCGGCCCACAGACTTCCGCCGCGGCCGCCACCCAAAGCATCAGCATCGCTCCGCCAAGCGGTTTGCGCCACGGAGACCCGTAAGCCAGCAGGCGTTTAATGGTAGGCCACTGTTGTTTACGGCTCATCGGCGCTCTCCCTGACGTCTTCCTGCTCCGGCGCCTCGTCCAGCGCGGCCTCCAGCTGCTGATAACGGTACATATCACGGTACCAGCCGGGCTGAGACGCCAGGCCTTCGTGGCTGCCGCGCTGGGCGATATGCCCGTGCTGCATGACCAGAATTTCGCTGGCTTCCGTTAAGGCCGACAGGCGATGGGCGCTAATAATGACCGTGCGGTGTTCGCCCCACTGGCGCAGGTTGTGCAAAATCTGGTGCTCGGTACGGCCGTCAACGGCAGAGAGTGCGTCGTCCAGAATCAGGATCTCGGCATCCAGCAGCAGAGCGCGCGCGATGGAAATTCGCTGCTTTTGCCCACCGGAAAGCATCACGCCGCGCTCGCCCACTTCGGTGTCATAACCCTGAGGCAGCCGCAGAATATCTTCATGGACGCTTGCCAGACGGGCGACATGCTCAATCTCCTGCTGGGTGGCGTTCGGCTTACCCAACGCAATATTGCTGGCAACGGTGTCGGAGAACAGGAACGGCGTCTGGTTGACGATAGCCAGGCGGCTGCGCCAGCCGTCAATTTTCAACGCCGTGAGCGGAAGGTCATGGTAACGAATATCCCCTTCCTGAACGTCAAAATGACGCTGAATCAGGGAAAGAATGGTGCTTTTCCCCGAGCCCGTTGGCCCGCACAGGCCGAGCATTTCCCCAGGCTTAAGGGTGAAGTTAACGTTCTGAAGCGTGGGCTGAGCGGCCTGCGGATAGTGGAACTCGCGAATCGAGGCTACCAGTTCAGCGCGCCCTTCCGGCAGCGTTTTACCGCCGTCAACCACGCCCGGCTCTTCTTCCAGCATGGCGCGAATACGGCTGTAGGCCGCGCTCCCACGCTCGACGATATTAAACATCCATGCCAGGGCCAGCATCGGCCAGATCATCAGCCCAAGGTACATGACAAAGCTGGTGAGCTGCCCGAGGGTAAGCGTGCCGTCGATAACCATCCAGCTTCCGCCCCCGATGGCCAGCAGGTTTGCGGCACCGATTGCGACATAAATCGTGGGATCGAAACGCGCATCAATACGTGCAACACGCATGTTTTTCGCGCCGGCATCTTGTGCCTCAGAAGCAAACAGCGCCGACTGGCGATCCTCAAGGCCAAACGCTTTGATCATGCGAATGCTGGTCATGCTTTCCTGCGTGCGATCGTTCAGGGCAGAAAACGCAGCCTGGGCGACTTTGAACCTGTCATGCAGTCGCGCGCCGTCACGCTTAATGACGACCGCCATAATCGGCATCGGCAGCAGCGCCAGCAGGGTCAACTGCCAGCTAATTTGGGTCGACATGACGATCAGCACCGCCAGCCCCATGACCAGCGAGTCCACCAGCGTCAGCACGCCTTCCCCGGCGGCAAACACCACGCGATCCACATCGTTAGTGGCGCGCGCCATCAGGTCGCCGGTACGGTGACGGAGATAGAATTCAGGATGGTGCCGGCTTAGCTGGCGGTAATAGTTTTCCCGCAGCTCGACCGCAAGCTGATAAGACGCCCCGAACAGCAGAACGCGCCAGACGTAGCGCACCAGATAAACCACCACGGCAATAACCAGCATCACGCCGATCCACATCAGCACCTGCTGAGCGGAGAGACGCTGCTGCGTGACGCCATCCACAATCACGCCCACCACTTTTGGCGGCACAAGCTGCAGAATAGCGATGATAATAAGCAATGCCACCGCGCCGAGATAGCGTCGCCACTCGCGGGTGAAGTACCAGCTTAATTGAGCAAATAATCGCACGAAGTTTAGGTCCTGAAATGCTGTCAGCCGGCCAGGGCTAAAAAGTGAAGGCTACCGTTCCGCGGTTAGCGGAATCATAACGTTAGAGGTAATGCTGTGGTGTATTTTATCTGTTCCATGGCAAAACTCGAAGTGACATCGCTTAATCCCGGGATGCCATTGACCAGCCGCTTGTAAAAATCGTCGTAACGCTTCATGTCTGCCACCTGCACCCGAATCAGGTAGTCGTACTCACCTGCCAGACGCCAGAAGCCTAATATCTCGGGCATGGCTTCCACCACCGAGACAAACTTGCAGTACCACTCGCTGCTGTGCTGCTGGGTTTTAATCAGCACAAACGCCGTGAGGCCAAGGCCGAGTTTTTCCGGGTCCAGCAGCGCGACTTTGCCACGAATATAGCCTTCATCTTCCAGGCGTTTTAATCGTTTCCAGCACGGCGTGGTGGTCAGATTAACGGCATCCGCCAGCGCCTGCAAAGACAGGGTACAGTCCTGCTGCAGCATCGAGAGCAGCTTACGGTCAATTTTATCTATCACGGGGCAACCAGGGGGAAATATTTTCTCTAATGAAAGCCTTAAAAAGGCAAAATGGCAACTTTTTTATCCCGACTTTGAATTACGCTAAGCACAAATTAACAAACGAGAATTTTCCATGACCAGCACCTGGGTGACTAACGCTATTAGTGAGATCAACGCCGACTATCAACGCTCTGCGGATACGCATCTTATTCGCCTGGCGTTACCGGGTTTTCCGGGTATTCAGCTGTACCTGAAGGACGAAAGCACGCACCCAACCGGCAGCCTGAAGCACCGCCTGGCGCGCTCGCTGTTTCTCTACGGGCTGTGTAACGGCTGGATAAAAGAAGGCACCACGATTATCGAAGCCTCTTCTGGCTCGACGGCGGTATCTGAAGCCTATTTTGCTCGCCTGCTGGGCCTGCCGTTTATCGCGGTGATGCCCGCCAGCACCGCAAAACGCAAAATTGAACAAATTGAATTCTACGGCGGCCGCTGCCATTTTGTAGACAGCGCCTGCGAAATCTACGCCGCTTCGGAAATGCTTGCCCGCGAGCTGAACGGCCATTATATGGATCAGTTCACCTATGCCGAACGCGCTACAGACTGGCGCGGTAACAACAACATCGCCGACAGTATTTTCCGCCAGATGAGCCATGAGCCGCACCCTGTCCCGGATTATATTGTGATGAGCGCCGGCACCGGCGGCACTTCAGCGACTATTGGCCGCTACCTTCGCTTCCAGGGCCATGACACTAAGCTGGTGGTCGTTGACCCACAGAACTCGGTCTTTCTCGATTACTGGCAGCACCGCGACTGCAGCCTGAAAAGCGAAGTCGGCAGCAAAATCGAAGGCATTGGCCGCCCGCGCTGTGAACCTTCGTTTATTCCTGATGTGATTGACGAAATGATGCGCGTCCCGGACGCAGCGAGCGTCGCGACCATGCAATGGCTGGAATCTCAGCTTGGCCGTAAGGTGGGCGCCTCAACCGGCACCAATATGTGGGGCGTACTGCAGCTGGCGGTCAGAATGCGCGAGGAAGGCCGCAGCGGCTCTATCGTGACGCTGCTTTGCGACAGCGGCGAGCGCTATCTTGAGTCCTACTACAATCCCGCCTGGGTCAACGAGCATATTGGGGATCTCTCACCGTTTAAGGCTGAGATTGCCCGAATCATATCCATACAAGGATAACGCGAGTTCAGCCAACACCCCTGCGGCTTGAAGTATGACGAGTATAGGCGGGTATAAAAAAACCGGGCTAGATGCCCGGTGCTGTAAGGTCTCAATATTCGGGGGAATAGGTGAGATGTGGAGTGTCCAGCCAGTGCGTCAAATAGTGCGAGACCGCCTGGTTACGGCAGTGGCCGATAACCGGCAGATGAGGTAAATCCGCTTTAAGCTGCGGCATAGCGTTGCCCATGATCAGGCCGTGCCCTACCGCCGAGAGCATTTCGCGGTCGTTCATCGCGTCGCCAAATGCCATGCAATCCTGCAGGGTGAAACCTAAGTGTTCGCTCAGAACGCCGAGCGCCGCGCCCTTGTTGCTGCCAATCGGCAGCACTTCCAGACAGTCCATTGCCGAGAAACATAGGAACGCTCTGTCACCCAGCGCCTCATTAAGCTGAATGCGCAGGCGGCACAGATCGTCATGATCGCCACAAAAACAGATCTTCGTCACTTCATGAGCCGGTAAGGTACGGAGATCGACGATATGAGGGCGGAAGCCGCTGTACACATGGGCGTGAAGCATTTCCGGGATTTCATGGCTGGTCAACCAGCCCGAATCGTTAAACGCGTGCATACTGGCTTGCGTGTCCCAATGGCCGTGCAATACCGTCTCTACCGCCCACGGCGAGAGATCGTTACGGTGCATTAGCTCGCCGTCCGTGCTATGGATTCGGGTGCCGTTGCCGGTGATCAGGAAGGCTTCAAGATCGAGCTTGCCCAGAATATGGCGCATCTCCAGCTCGTGACGACCGGTCGCAAAAGCCAGGGTTATCTGGCGCTCTTCACGCAGGCGCTTCAGCGTGTTCAGGGTTGCGTCCCCAAGGTGATGGTCGGGCAGCAGCAGCGTGCCGTCCATATCAAATGCAGCCAGACGAGCCATGGTTACTCCAGAAGTGACGTGACAGGCAAAAGTATCCCCTGGAATATACGGAACTAATAGTGAATACTTGGGGAAAAATGTTCCGGGTTTATTATGCGACTTCTGAATCGACTCAATCAATTTCAGCGTTTATGGCAGCCTTCCGGCGGGGAACCGCAGCAGGTGACCGTCGCCGAGCTGGCAGAGCGCTGCTTTTGTAGCGATCGCCACGTCAGAACGCTGCTTAATCAGCTGGAAGACGCGGGATGGCTTCGCTGGCGTGCGCAGTCCGGACGCGGCAAACGCGGTGACCTGACGTTTCTGGTTTCGCCGGAAAGCGTCCGTTCCGGCATGATGGAGCAGGTTTTGGGTAAGGGCCAGCATCAAAACGCGCTGGAACTGGCTCAGCTTGCGCCGGAACAGCTGCGCCAGCTCCTGCAGCCGTTTCTTGGCGGCCAGTGGCAAAATGATGTACCTACGCTACGCATACCTTACTACCGCCCTCTGGATCCCGTTGGCCCTGGCTTTTTACCGGGGCGCGCCGAGCAGCATCTGGCCGGGCAGATCTTTTCAGGCCTGACTCGCTTTAGCCGGGAAAGCCCGCAGCCGCAGCCCGATCTCGCTCACCACTGGCAAATCTCAAACAAGGGCCTGTGCTGGGACTTTTTTATTCGCTCAACGCTTCACTGGCACAACGGCGAACCCGTCGAAACTCACCAGCTCCAGCAGCGCCTGATGATGTTGCTGGAACTGCCCGCTCTGCGCCGGCTGTTTATCAGCGTCAAACGCATCGAGATCCCGCACGCACAGTGCCTGCGCTTTATTTTGCATCGCCCGGATTACTGGCTGGCACACCGCCTGGCGAGCTATTGCAGCCGTCTTGCCCATCCGCTGGATACACAGCTGGGCTGCGGGCCATTTCGTCTCGCCAGCTTTAAACAGAATCTGGTGCGCCTGGAAAGTTTTGAGAGTTACCACCTGCAACACCCGCTATTGAAAGCGATTGAATACTGGATAACGCCGCAGCTTTTCGAAACGGCGCTTGGCACAAGCTGCCTTCATCCCGTTCAAATTGCCATCGGCCAGCAGGACGAACTGGAAAACCTTCGTCCGGTAAGCAGCAGCATTAGCCTTGGATTCTGCTATCTGGCGATTAAACCTCAGGGGCGTCTTAGCGCTGAGCAAGCCAGAACAATCATGCAAATCGTGCGCGAGCCGGAAATGATAGCCACTCTGCCGCTCAACAGCGCGCTGATCACACCAAACACTGACATGATCCCAGGCTGGCAAATCCCCGACTGGGAGCAGCATCAGGCGGTTAAATTACCCGAGAAACTCACCCTGGTTTACCATTTACCGTTAGAGCTTCACGCGATGGCGCAGCAGCTAAAGCGCTACCTTGCAGAGCGCGGCTGCGAACTCACCGTTATTTTCCACGACGCCAAAACCTGGGCCGGCTGCCAGCATCTTGCCGAAGCGGATATCGTGATGGGGGATCGGCTTATCGGTGAAGCGCCGGAATACACGCTGGAGCAGTGGCTGCGTAGCGACGTACTCTGGCCTAATCTGCTTAATACCAGCCGCTATGCTCATCTCCAGGCGACGCTGGATGCGGTGCAGGTTTACATCCGTGAACCTGAACGCCACGACGGCCTGAAAGAGGTCTTTCACGGCCTGATGCGGGATGCGGTGGTCACGCCGCTGTTTAATTATCGCTACCAGATAAGCGCCCCACCCGGCGTCAACGGTATTGAGCTGAACGCCTGGGGTTGGTTTGATTTTTGTGAAGCCTGGCTCCCGCCGCCGGGTATGGCGTGAAGAAGCTGGTTCATGTGGCTACCGGGCGTTACCATAACGCCTTTCCGGATACTTCAGTAAACGACAGGATAGAGAATGAAACGTACAGTCGTGGTTTTCAGCGGCGGGCAGGACTCCACCACCTGCCTGATTCAGGCCTTACAGCAATATGATGAAGTGCACTGCGTGACGTTTGATTATGGTCAGCGCCACCGCGCAGAGATTGACGTAGCCCAAAAGCTGTCGCTGAAGCTTGGTGCCCGCGCGCATAAAGTCCTGGACGTTACCCTGCTTAACGAACTGGCGGTCAGCAGCCTGACGCGGGACAGCATTCCGGTCCCGGGCTACAACCCCGAGGATGACAGTATTCCAAGCACATTTGTGCCCGGGCGCAACATTCTGTTCCTGACGCTGGCGGCGATTTACGCCTACCAGGTTGAAGCGGAGTCCGTGATAACCGGCGTTTGTGAAACGGACTTCTCCGGCTACCCGGACTGCCGCGATGAGTTTGTCAAAGCGCTGAACCACGCGGTGAGCCTCGGAATGGCAAGAGATATTCGTTTTGAAACGCCACTAATGTGGCTGGATAAGGCGGAAACCTGGGCGCTGGCCGATTACTGGCAGCACCTGGAAACTATCCGCCACGAGACGCTGACCTGCTACAACGGCATTCAGGGCGACGGCTGCGGGGAATGTGCCGCCTGCAATCTACGCGCTAACGGATTGAACCATTACCTGGCTGATAAAGTCGGTACCATGGCGGCGATGAAGCAGAAAACCGGCCTGAAATAGGCAATTGAGGCGTGGTGACGGCCACGCCCTTCCGTTATGAATTCATCATCTGTTCCAGCTTCTCGCGCAGTTCACCTTCCAGCGGAACGGCCTTTTGCGTTTTTAAATCAATGCAGACAAAGGTCAGCAGCGCATCAGCCACGGTTTCCCCTTCTGGCTCCAGCGTCACAACCTGGCTAAGCACGCCGCTTTTGCCGTTAATCTGCTGAAGTTTGCTGTCAATGCGCAGCAGGTCGCCAAGCACCGCCGGGCGGCGATAGCTGATATTAATGTTCACCACGATGAAAGCGATATTGTGCTCCGTCATCCACTGGAAACCCGTCGTCTTTTCCAGCCCTTCCCAGCGAGCCTCCTCGAGGAACTCCAGATAACGTGCATTATTAACGTGTTGGTAGACATCCATATGGTATCCACGAACTTTGATATGTGTTTGCATAGCGCGAAACCCTTGTACTGTTTTTGTTGTAATCAGGTGAGGTTGATGAGGTCATACCCAGACAACTGGTATGACCTCTAACTGAGCGTAGCAAACTTTTCTCTTCAGGTGGAAGCCTGAGCACGTAAACTCAAAGTTTTATGCGAGCCAGATTACGTTCTACCAGTGACGCACCGATTCCCGGTACCTCCTGTAGCTGCTCCAGGGTTTTAAACGGGCCAAACTCATCACGATAGCTCACGATGGCCTGCGCCTTTTTCAGCCCCACGCCGTTCATCTTTTGAGCCAATTCTTCAGCCGACGCGCTGTTTATACTGACCGTACCCTCCCCTTGCTCAATGGCGTTTGCAGGAGCAGTTTTAAGCTGTGGCGAAGAAATACTGGCCTGAGCCGAACTGGCTTTTTCCCCTGCAGCGTAGGCCGGTACGCAGCCGAGTAAGCCTGCCAGAACGAGGGAAAGTGAAAACGCTTTAATTCCTGATGTCATGCTGTGTCCTCCATGTATGTTGACAGCCAGGTCACCATACCGGGGCAAAAAAGCAGGAACAAATGCCGATTTTAAAATGTGGAAAAGGCCGCGAAAGCGGCCTTCAGGAATTGCACTGCGTTGCAAAAATTTGCGAGGATTACTGCTGCTGGTCGATGATATCGCCCAGTTTAATCTTCGCCTCTTTACGCAGGTTAGACATCAGTGCTTCGAAAGCAATCTGGGCATTGTTCTGGGTAATCCCCTGCACCATCGCTTTTTTCTGCTCGTCCGGCATAGCGCCCGCTTTCACTTCATCCAGAGACAGCAATACAACGTTGCCCTGCATGTCGTTGGCGACGCCAAAGCTCGGCTTGTCTTTTGCCGGCAGAGGCAGCCCAAAGGCAGCCTGGCTAATAGGATCTTGCCCGGTACGGCTCAGGGTTTTCGCGTCACCGAAGCTCAGGCCTGCGGCCTTCATTTCGTCACTGCCTTTACCCAGTTTCAGCGCATTCAGCAGTTTGTCGGCATCAAGCTTTGCCTGCTGCTCGGCTTTCTGCTGCTTAACGGATGCGATAACCTGGTCACGGACTTCGGCCAGCGGTTTAACCGCTTCGGCTTTGTGCTCGGAGACACGCAGCACGAAAGCACGATCGCCATCGACGGTAATGATGTCTGAGTTGCTACCAGGAGTGCCGTTCCCACCAACCAGACCGCCGCTAAAGATAGCGTCGGCAACCGGTTTGAAGTTCAGCTCTGCCGGCAGGTTGTCGTGACCGAACCAGCCGGTTTCAACAGCCTTCACGCCAGCAACTTTCTCTGCACTTGCCAGAGACTCGTTATCATTGCTTGCAGCATCACTCACTTTTTGCTGCAGGGCATAATAAGCATCGATCGCTTTTTCCTGCTTCACTTTATCAACGATGCTGCCACGGACTTCCGCCAGCGGTTTTTCAACGGCAGGCTGGATGTCGTCCAGACGAACAATCAGGAAACCAACGGAAGATTTGACGACGCCAGACAGCTGGCCTTTTTCTTTCAAACCGGCATTTTTCAACTCATCAGGCGTGGTTGACGCTTCCAGCCACCCCATATCACCGCCGTTACGGGCAGAGATGATGTCAGCAGACTTCGCTTTCGCCAGCGCGGCAAAATCCCCGCCTTTGTTCAGCTCGTCGAGAATCGCTTTTGCTTCATCTTCGGTTTTGGTCTGAATAACGCTGTAGCGATTACGCTGTGGCTGGGTGAATTCGTCTTTGTGCTGGTCGTAGTAAGACTGAATGTCCGCATCACTTGCCTCTTCCTGCATGGAAGCCGCGTCCAGCTTGATGTAGCTTATCTTGAACTGCTCAGGCGTGATGTAGCTGTTTTTGTTCTGCTCGTAGCTGGCGTTGATTTCCTGCTCGGACGCCTCTTGTTTCGCAGCCAGCGCCTTCACATCGATGGTTGCTTCACGCACAACGCGCTGTTGGGAAACCAGCGCCGCAAGCTCGTCGGTTTCGCCGGAAAGCATAAAGTCGGTGCCGACAACGGCTTTGATCAGCTGGTCAGTGGTGAGCTGGTTACGCAGTGCCTGAGCGTACTGGTCTGCCGTCAGCCCCATATTGCTGATGATCGCGTTGTAGCGAGCATTATCAAACTTGCCGTTATTCTGGAAAGCAGGCTGGCTGAAAATAGCCATTTTCACCTGTTCATCGCTGATGGCGAGGCCCAGATGTTTGGCATACTGGTCAAGCAGCGCCTCATCAATCATCTGGTTGAGCACCTGCTGGCGCATCTGCTTCATATAGCCTTCGTTAGCCGCGAGCTCAGAGAACCGATCGCCCAGCTGTTGCTGCTGGCGATTACGCTCATTAGCCACCGCGTTCTCGAACTGGCCGCGGCCAATCTCCTGGCCATTGACTTTTGCGGCATAATTATTGTTACCGCCAGTCAGGTAGCTACCTACGCCAGTCAGAACGAATGACAGGATAATCAAACCCAGAATGATCTTGAGCACGACGTGGTTAGCCGCCGCTCGTAAATTGTCCATCATGGTGTAACAACACTCCGCTGTAGTATGACTTGGTAAACCTGCGCAGGCGCTAAGCTGGCATCCTTAGGAACTTGAGCTGCCCACAGCTGCGCGCAAAGGCGTATTGTGACAAGAATCCCGCTGCAAATCATCAATACCTGCGTAAAATTCGGCTTCAGGCAATAAAAAAGGCACATCGAATGATGCGCCCCTGCGATACCTGACACCCTATACCCCAGCCATTCGGGGCTAATAAATCAGTTAACAGCGTCTTTCAGCGCTTTACCAGCACGGAAGCCTGGTACTTTTGCTGCGGCGATGGTGATTTCTTTACCGGTTTGAGGGTTACGGCCAGTACGGGCAGCACGCTCTTTAACAGCAAAGGTACCAAAACCTACCAGTGCTACGTCTTCCCCGGACTGCAGAGATTCAGTAACAGAAGCAATAACAGCATCTAACGCACGTCCAGCCGCGGCTTTAGAAATATCAGCACCTGCGGCAATTTTGTCTATCAGTTGAGATTTATTCACTCTTCTCTTCCTCTCTTTATAATTTATATCGCACCCGATGTCCCTCAGGCGCGACCGCGCAGCAGTTATAACAGGCTCGTCATGCCCTTACAACAGGAGTTGTGGACGATAAGCTCAGCCAGCCACTAAATTAGCGACACAAAAAAAAGCTGGCAAGTGACAATTCACTTACCAGCCCCAATTTTATTGACTGTATTTGCGTCAGGTCACTATTTTGCCGTGACGACCTGCATGCCATAAGGTTCATTCTGCAGCGCGAGGGTCAGAACTTCCTCAATACGCTTCACAGGATGAATAGTCAGGTCCGCAATCACATTATCCGGAATCTCTTCCAGATCGCGCTTGTTGTCGTCCGGGATCAGCACGGTTTTAATCCCGCCACGGTGAGCGGCCAGCAGTTTCTCTTTCAGGCCACCAATTGGCAGTACCTGGCCGCGCAGGGTAATTTCACCGGTCATCGCCACATCGGCGCGAACAGGGTTCCCCGTCAGGCAAGAAACCAGTGCGGTACACATTGCAATACCGGCACTTGGACCGTCTTTTGGCGTTGCCCCTTCAGGTACGTGAACGTGGATATCACGTTTCTCGTAGAAGTCACCGTTTATGCCCAGCTTCTCGGCGCGAGCACGTACTACGGTCAATGCAGCCTGGATAGACTCTTGCATAACTTCACCGAGAGAGCCGGTATAGGTCAGCTTGCCTTTACCCGGTACACAGGCGGTTTCAATAGTCAGCAGATCGCCACCGACTTCGGTCCATGCAAGCCCTGTTACCTGCCCTACACGGTTTTCGCTGTCGGCACGACCGTAGTCAAAGCGCTGTACCCCAAGGTAATCCTTCAGGTTGTCGCCGGTGATTTCGATGTGCTTAAGCGATTTATCCAGCAGCAGCTGTTTCACCGCTTTACGGCACAGTTTGGAGATTTCACGCTCCAGGCTACGCACGCCTGCTTCACGAGTGTAGTAACGAATAATGCCAACAATGGCGCTATCATCAACCTTCAACTCGCCTTTCTTCAGTGCGTTACGCTCAATCTGCTTCGACAACAGGTGCTGTTTCGCGATGTTCAGTTTTTCATCTTCGGTATAGCCGGAAAGACGAATGACTTCCATACGGTCAAGCAGCGGAGCCGGGATGTTCATGGAGTTAGAGGTCGCCACAAACATCACGTCGCTGAGATCGTAGTCCACTTCCAGATAGTGGTCGTTGAACGCTACGTTCTGTTCTGGATCAAGTACTTCCAGCAGAGCAGACGCCGGATCGCCGCGCATGTCGGAGGACATTTTGTCGATTTCATCCAGCAGGAACAGCGGGTTTTTAACCCCGACTTTTGCCATCTTCTGAATCAGTTTACCCGGCATAGAGCCGATGTAAGTCCGGCGGTGGCCACGGATTTCCGCTTCATCACGCACGCCGCCCAGCGCCATACGCACGTATTTACGGCCTGTGGCTTTGGCGATGGACTGACCCAGAGAGGTTTTACCTACCCCCGGTGGCCCAACCAGGCACAGAATTGGCCCTTTCAGCTTGTTGACGCGACTCTGGACTGCGAGATATTCCAGAATGCGATCTTTAACACGTTCAAGGCCGTAATGATCGGTATCGAGGATTTCCTGAGCCTGACGCAGATCTTTTTTGACCTTGCTACGGGCATTCCACGGCACCTGCACCATCCAGTCAATATAGCCGCGCACCACCGTCGCTTCCGCAGACATTGGCGACATCATTTTCAACTTCTGCAGCTCGGCTTCGGTTTTCTCACGCGCTTCTTTCGGCATTTTCGCCGCGTCAATTTTGCGCTTCAGCGCTTCATTTTCGTCCGGCGCGTCATCCATTTCGCCCAGTTCTTTCTGAATGGCTTTCATTTGCTCATTCAGATAGTACTCGCGCTGACTTTTTTCCATCTGCTTTTTGACGCGGTTGCGAATGCGTTTCTCAACCTGCAGCAGATCGATTTCCGACTCCATCATCGCCATCAGGTATTCAAGGCGTTCGTTGATATCGGACATTTCAAGCACAGATTGCTTGTCCGACAGCTTCAACGGCATATGGGCGGCAATAGTATCGGCCAGACGTGCAGGGTCGTCGATACTGTTTAGCGACGTCAGCACTTCCGGTGGGATTTTTTTGTTCAGTTTGATGTAGCCTTCAAACTGATTGATTGCGGTGCGAACCAGGACTTCCTGCTCGCGCTCTTCAATCGCCGGCGAGTTCAGGTACTCCGCCTGAGCAGCGAAGTGCTCGCCGTTGTCAGAAAGCGTGGTGATACGCGCGCGCTGAAGGCCTTCCACCAGCACTTTTACCGTACCGTCAGGCAGTTTCAGCATCTGCAAAATAGAAGCGACGGTACCAACTGTGAACAGGTCGTTGACACCTGGCTCATCCGTCGAAGCCTCTTTCTGCGCCACCAGCATGATTTTCTTATCATGGTCCATTGCAGCTTCCAGGCAGCGAATGGATTTTTCACGCCCGACAAACAGTGGAATAACCATGTGCGGATAAACCACCACATCGCGCAACGGCAATACGGGGATTTCAATGCGTTCAGAACGCTCAGGATTCATAGAGCTCTCTCTTAGTTTAATGTCCGCCAGGTGATTAGGTGAACGCTTCCGCTCCACCAACAAGTAAATCAGTATATGGGGCTGTTTCCCGGACATTCAACTGTGGGAATGAAGGAAAAATAAATGGGGGATAAAATCCCCCATTTTTTATTAACTGACTGGTTACTCTGGCGAATTATTCACCGGATGCCTGCTGCGCTTCCGGCTTACCGTAAATTAATAGCGGCTTGGACTGGCCAGCGATGACGGACTCATCAATCACCACTTTTTCCACGTCGTCCATGGATGGCAGATCGTACATGGTATCCAGCAGCGCGCCTTCAACGATTGAACGCAGGCCGCGGGCACCGGTTTTGCGCACCATCGCTTTTTTGGCAATCGCGTCCAGCGCTTCGTCGCGGAACTCCAGCTCCACGCCTTCCAGATTGAACAATGCCTGGTACTGTTTAGTCAGGGCATTTTTCGGCTCTTTCAGGATCTGGATCAGCGCGTCTTCACTCAGCTCGCTGAGGGTCGCCACAACCGGCAGACGACCGATGAATTCAGGGATCAGACCAAATTTGATCAGATCTTCTGGCTCAACCTGACCGAGCAACTGACCTTCACTGGCTTTCTCAGACTTCGCTTTTACCGTTGCGCCAAAGCCGATACCGGAGCCGGTTTCTACGCGGTTAGCAATAACCTTGTCCAGACCAGCAAAGGCGCCGCCGCAGATAAACAGGATCTTGGAGGTATCAACCTGCAGGAACTCCTGCTGCGGGTGCTTGCGCCCACCCTGCGGTGGAACGGCAGCCACGGTGCCTTCAATCAGTTTCAGCAGCGCCTGCTGCACGCCTTCACCGGAGACATCACGAGTGATTGACGGGTTATCAGACTTGCGGGAGATTTTATCGATCTCATCGATGTACACGATGCCGCGCTGGGCTTTCTGTACGTCGTAATCGCATTTCTGCAGCAGCTTCTGAATGATGTTTTCAACGTCTTCGCCCACGTAACCCGCTTCGGTCAGCGTGGTTGCATCCGCCATGGTAAACGGCACGTCCAGCAGGCGAGCCAGCGTTTCTGCCAGCAGGGTTTTACCGCTACCGGTTGGGCCGATCAGCAAGATGTTGCTTTTGCCCAGCTCGACGCCGTTAGACGTGTCGCTGTTGCGTAAACGCTTGTAATGGTTGTAAACCGCAACCGCCAGCACTTTTTTAGCCTGCTCTTGCCCGATAACGTAATCGTCAAGGTGGTTACGAATTTCGTGCGGCGTTGGCAGCGCGCTACGTTCACGGTGCGGGGCCACTTCTTTAATCTCTTCGCGAATGATGTCGTTACATAAATCGACACACTCATCGCAGATATACACTGACGGCCCGGCAATCAGCTTACGCACTTCATGCTGGCTTTTGCCGCAAAAAGAGCAGTACAGCAGTTTGCCTGAACCGTCTTTGCGCTTATCTGTCATCAGTAAAACCTCTTCTCTGTTTCTGTGTGCTACCACCGGCAGCACAAGTGCCATTCTACGGCGCAGCCGATATTGAAGCGTTAAGTCGGGCCGCTACATTGACTATAGTATAACGGCCCAAAGCTTCGGGCATTAGTTACGGTGAGTCAGGATCGAATCAACTAAACCGTACTCTACCGCTTCGCTTGCGGAGAGGAAACGATCGCGCTCGGTGTCTTTCTCGATTTGTTCAAGCGTTTTGCCCGTATGCTCTGCCATCAGCTCGTTCATACGTGCTTTCACTTTCAGGATCTCTTTAGCGTGGATTTCAATATCCGTCGCCTGCCCCTGATAGCCGCCCAGCGGCTGGTGAATCATGACGCGGGAGTTAGGCAGGCAGAAACGCTTACCTTTCGCCCCTGCTGTCAGCAGGAAGGCGCCCATCGAGCAAGCCTGTCCCATACAAATGGTGCTGACGTCCGGCTTGATAAATTTCATGGTGTCGTAAATCGACATCCCGGCCGTAATTACGCCACCCGGAGAGTTAATGTAGAGATAGATATCTTTCTCCGGGTTTTCTGCTTCCAGAAACAGCATCTGCGCCACAATCAGGTTAGCCATATGATCTTCTACCTGGCCGGTCAGGAAGATGACGCGTTCCTTAAGCAGACGGGAATAGATATCGTATGAACGTTCGCCGCGGGATGTTTGCTCAACAACCATCGGCACCAGGGCCATATGGGGTGCTAATTGATCTCGTTCGCCACTGTATGACATGTCCGTCTCCTGGAGTAATTAAGCCTACTGTACTGATTCTACTTGAAACGCAGGATATTGACTATGTTCCTTGCGCCGATTCTGGACGGAGTCAGTCAGGGATTATTAATGGAACCACACCCGAATAATGGGGATGATTTGCCCTGTTTCAAGCATAACAACCTTTTCTTGATACGCTAACCCTGAAAAGGGGATTTATTGATGGCTTATCGTGTGATTTAGCAATAAAAAAAGCCCGCCACCGGAAGGTGACGGGCCTGATGCAGCTGTTTTTGGCCTGTTAGCCAAAAAGCACTTACGCCTGCTGGTTCATCAGCTCGCTGAAAGTGGTCGCTTTTTCAGACACTTTCGCTTTAGCCAGAACGGCTTCAACAGCCTGCTCTTCCAGAGCAACGTTGCGCATGTTGTCCATCAGTTCTTTGTTTTTACCATAGAACTCGATGACTTCAGTCGGATCTTCGTAGGCAGAAGCCATTTCTTCGATCAGACCTTTAACACGCTCTTCGTCAGCTTTCAGCTCGTGGGTACGAATCACTTCGCCCAGCAGCAGACCAACAACAACGCGGCGTTTAGCCTGCTCTTCGAACAGCTCACGTGGCAGTTCCAGAGCTTGCTTCTCGTTACCGCCGAAGCGCTGTGCAGCCTGACGACGCAGCACGTCGATTTCGCCGTCGATCAGCGCAGCCGGCACGTCGATGTCGTTCGCGTTAACCAGACCGTCGATTGCCTGAGACTTGATGCGATTACGCACTGCGCCTTTCAGTTCACGATCCATGTTTTTGCGGACTTCGGTACGCAGACCTGCAACGGAGCCATCTTCAACGCCGAAACGTTTGATGAACTCTTCGGTGAATTCCGGCAGTTCACGCGCTTCAACTTTCTTCAGCACGATGTCGAACTTCGCCGCTTTCCCTTTCAGGTTTTCAGCGTGGTATTCTTCAGGGAAGGTCACTTCGATAGTGAACTCTTCACCCGCTTTGTGGCCTTTGATCCCGTCTTCGAAGCCCGGAATCATGCGGCCCTGGCCCATTGCCAGTACGAAGTCAGAGGCTTTGCCGCCTTCGAACACTTCGCCGTCAACGGAACCGGTGAAATCGATGGTGACGCGATCTTCTGCAGTCGCTGCAGCGTCGCTGTCTTTCCAGGTCGCCTGCTGCTTACGCAGGGTGTCCAGCATCGCGTCAACGTCTTCGTCGGTCACATCAACAACCGGTTTTTCAACTTCGATAGCGTCCAAACCCTGCAGCTCAACTTCTGGGTACACTTCGAACTCAACCGCGTAGGTGAAGTCCTGGCCCAGTTTGTATTCGCCCGGCACGTAGTTAGGTGCGCCAGCCGGATTGATCTTCTCTTTGATGATCGCATCAATAAAGTTGCGGCTCATCAGCTCGCCCAGCACGTCCTGACGAACGGAAGCACCGTAGCGCTGCTCAACGACGGTCATCGGCACTTTGCCTTTACGGAAGCCATCAATACGAACTTTTTTTGCCACGTTGACCAGCTCGCTTTTTACAGCGGTTTCGATGCTGTCTGCAGCGATAGTAATCGTGAGACGGCGGCCAAGGCCCTGAGTGGTTTCAACTGAAACTTGCATCTTGTTACCTCAAAAAATCACAGTGCTCGGTCAACTCCGGAAGCCCGGTGGCTTCACAGAACCAGGATGTTCTCTGAAACAGAAACACATTCCTTGTCGTCAGAATCATCCCGAAGACATTCCGAAAAATAAGACGCAGCATTATAGCGGCATCGCTGGGGTGAGTCGAGAACGGCAATAGCGTACGGCTGCGGCCCTTTTCACACTTCTCTGTCATTTATTCTTTATTTGCCTGTTCCCTGGAAGAGCCAGACAAAACAAAACGGCCCGCAGGCCGTTTTTGAAAACGCAGTATACATACCGCAACATAACGGAAAAGTTCCCTTAGTTGCAAACGCTTAGC
This sequence comes from Cedecea sp., assembly GCF_036500665.1. Lineage (NCBI taxonomy): Bacteria > Pseudomonadati > Pseudomonadota > Gammaproteobacteria > Enterobacterales > Enterobacteriaceae > Cedecea > Cedecea sp. Next base: position 51,987 of record NZ_DASYBS010000050.1, on the reverse strand, counting down.
GGTAAATCAGGCGATACTGCCCGCGCCACGGCAGTTCGGTGAAGCAAACACCGTATCCTGCAGCCCTTCCCACTCTTTAATGGTATAGGTATGCAGCGCCAGAGCGTGCACCGGGCCTGCCAGTTCTTCGCTCAATGTCCCATAAATCATGCGATGTCGGTTTAAAAAACGTTCCCCCACGAAGCGATCGCTAACCAGCACCACCTTAAAATGGCTCTCGGAGCCCGCCGGGACGTTGTGACGATAGCTTTCATCCACGACTTCAAGGTACGCGGGGGTAAAGGCGGCTTTTAACTTCTCTTCTATCTGCTCGCGTATCAGCATGAACTTTCTCCTCAACAACGTAGAGATGCCACTCATCCCTTTAAATGTTAGCCGCTTTTAGCCAGCTTTTAATCTAAACACAACAAAAATTTAGCTTTCGCAGCCCTTTCGTCATCGGTTACCTGACGTGTCATACAGTTAAGGCACTAAACCGTGAGAAAACTGTCAGAAGGTTTTGCTGAGGCTCAGAAAAAATGCAACGCGATGAAATTCCGTGCGTTAAGCACTTCCCCTGAACGGCCGCAGTGTTATGATGGCGTGATTTTTTATCAGCCTGCCCTTTGAGTACATTGAGAAAGCGAACATGTTAAAAAAATTACTTTTCCCGCTGGTTGCCATGTTTATGCTGGCCAGCTGTGCAACACCGCCAACCACCATTGAAGTTGCGCCGAAGATCACGCTGCCGCAGCAGGATCCCAGCCTGATGGGCGTCACGCTGAGCATCAACGGTGCCGATCAGCGTACCGACCAGGCGCTGGCTAAAGTCACCCGTGATAACCAACTGGTGACGTTGACGCCATCCCGCGATCTGCGCTTCCTGCTGCAGGAAGTACTGGAAAAGCAGATGACCGCACGCGGTTACATGATTGGGCCAAACAGCCCGGTTGATCTGCAGATTATCGTTAACCAACTGTACGCCGACGTTTCCCAGGGTAACGTGCGCTACAACATCGCCACTAAAGCGGATATATCCATCATTGCCACCGCGAAGAATGGCAACAAGATGACCAAGAACTACCGTTCCAACTACAACGTAGAAGGTGCATTCCAGGCGACCAACAAGAATATTGCTAACGCGGTTAACTCCGTGCTGACCGATACCATTGCTGATATGGCTCAGGACACCAGCGTTCACGACTTCATCAAGCAGAACGCTCGTTAATTTTTACCCCGTTGGCCTGCTCACGCGGGCCAACAACAGAGTTTGCACAATTCTCCTATGTCCAATCATTATCTGCGCATCTTTCAGCAGCCGAAATCAGCCATTTTACTGATTCTGGGCTTTGCATCTGGCCTGCCTTTAGCCCTGACGTCCGGTACGTTGCAGGCCTGGATGACCGTCGAAAATATCGACCTGAAAACCATTGGTTTCTTTTCGCTTGTAGGCCAGGCCTACGTCTTTAAGTTTCTCTGGTCGCCGGTAATGGACCGCTACACCCCGCCTCTGCTCGGGCGTCGTCGCGGCTGGCTGTTAATTACGCAAGTTCTGTTGTTGGTGGCTATCGCCGCAATGGGTTTCCTCGAACCTTCGTCCCAGCTACGCTGGATGGCGGCGCTGGCGGTGATCATCGCCTTCTGCTCCGCCTCCCAGGACATCGTATTTGATGCCTGGAAAACCGATGTGCTCTCCGCTGAAGAACGCGGCACCGGGGCCGCGATAAGCGTATTAGGCTACCGCCTGGCAATGCTGGTTTCCGGCGGCCTTGCGCTGTGGATAGCGGACCGCTACCTGGGTTGGCAGGCCACCTACTGGCTGATGGCCGCCCTGCTGGTACCCTGTATTATCGCAACCTTTCTGGCGCCGGAGCCCACGGACGCCATTCCGGTGCCCAAAAGCCTGGAGCGCGCCGTCGTTGAGCCACTGCGCGACTTCTTTGGCCGCAACAACGCCTGGCTGATTTTACTGCTGATCGTGCTTTATAAGCTGGGCGATGCCTTTGCTATGAGCCTGACCACCACTTTCCTGATCCGCGGCGTCGGCTTTGATGCCGGTGAGGTCGGCGTGGTGAATAAAACCCTTGGGCTGTGCGCCACTATCATCGGGGCATTGCTGGGCGGGATGCTGATGCAAAAGCTGACGCTGTTCCGTGCGCTGCTGATCTTTGGCATTTTGCAGGGTGTCTCTAACGCCGGTTACTGGCTATTGTCGGTGACGGACAAAGATATGTTCACTATGGCAAGCGCGGTATTCTTTGAAAACCTGTGCGGCGGCATGGGCACCGCGGCCTTCGTGGCGCTGCTGATGACCCTGTGCAATAAATCCTTCTCTGCCACCCAGTTTGCGCTGCTTTCCGCGCTGTCCGCCGTGGGTCGCGTCTATGTCGGCCCGATTGCCGGCTGGTTTGTTGAGGCGCACGGCTGGCCAACCTTCTACCTGTTCTCGGTCGTTGCGGCGGTGCCGGGGATCCTTTTACTGCTGGTCTGTAAACGCACGCTGGCATTCACTCAGCAAACCGAAACCTTCATGTCACGCAGTGAATTTGCTCCGGCCTACCGCCTGGCGCTGCGTATTCTAAGCTTTGGTTGCCTGCTGCTGGCGACATGGCTGGTGGTGATTATCTGTAATGCGCTGGGGCTTACCGAGTGGAGGTTTGGTTTACAGCTTCTGGAATGGGGCGCACTGTTTGCCATTGGTGGGATTTTGTTTGGCGGCGTACTGGACTTCCTGGCCCTGCGCAAAACGGCACTTATCTAAGAGAATAAAAAAAACCGGGCAGATTAACGCCCGGTCTGAGAAAGCCGGAAAGGAGATCCTTTCCGGTTTTTTTATGTCCTTAAGCCAGCGCGTGAGCTGCCGCGTTCTGCCCGGCGAGCGTGCCGAAGATAATGATATCGGCCACCGCGTTACCGCCGATACGGTTAGCGCCGTGAATGCCGCCGGCTACTTCACCCGCCGCCCAGACGCCTGTGATCACCTGCTGCTGTGTACTCATCACTTCAGCGTTGGTATTGATAGTCACGCCGCCCATTGTATGGTGAACGCCAGGCGCAACGCGGATCGCATAGTATGGCCCGGTATTCAACTGGAAGCGCATGCCGGTGGTGCGTCCAAAGTCTTCATCTTTGTTCTGCTTAACAAAGCCGTTGTAACGGTCAAGCGTTTGCTGAAGAGCGGTGGCATCGATGTTCAGCTTCAACGCCAGCTCTTCTGGCGTTGGCGCGCTGATAACAAAACCGTTGGCGATGTACTCGTCCGCCGCTTTGTTATTCTGGCGTACCTGCTCGTCAAACAGAATCCAGGCGCTCTTTTCAGGCAGAGCGATAATTTCTGCCGAAACGTTGTCGCGCGTTTGCAGTTCATTGTAGAAGCGCTGCCCTTCCTGGCTCACCAGAATGGCCCCGCCCCCGCGAATGGACTCGGAGATCAGATAAGAGGTGGTTTGTTCCACGGTTGGGTGAATCTGAATCTGATCCATATCTACAGTACCGGCGCCGATTTTTTCCAGCAGGGCGATGCCGCTGCCGGTCGCACCCTTGTGGTTGGTGGTGACAAAGCCTTTCAGCTCAGGGCGATAATGAACCACCATTTTACGGTTGGCGCTAAAGCCGCCCGTCGCCACCACCACGCTTTTCGCCAGCAGAATATGGTGCTCGTTATATTCGTTAACGATCTTAACCCCGTTCACCACACCATTTTCGTGCAGGATCTCTTCGACGGTCGAATCCAGCAGAACGTCAATGCTGCGCTGATTAATTTGCTTCACCAGACCGCTAATCAGATAGCCGCCGACGGCGGACCGATCTTCAGGCCGGTGCGTGCGATCAATACTCATGCCACCGGTGGTGGTGATGTCACTCAGCGCGATGTCGAGGCTTGCCAGCCATTCAATGGCGCCTGGCGCGCGATCCACGAACGCCTTCAGCAGCTCAACATTGTTTCTGAACTTGCCGCCTTTCAGCGTCTCATCGTAGAACAGCTCTTTGCTGTCCTTAATGCCCTTCATCGTCTGGAAGCGCGTTTCCGCGGCATTCATCCCCGCGGATGCCTTAATGGTGTTACCGCCAATGGTTGGCATTTTCTCAATAATCACCACGCGGGCACCGGCATCGGAAGCACGAATGGCCGCCGCCAGACCTGCACCGCCACTGCCAATCACCACAACATCGTAGCTTTGAGGGGCATCAGGGTTGCCGCCTTCTTCAATGACGTGTTCTTTGCTCGACGTCGTCAACGCGCGGGATACCGCTTTCTTCAACGCCTCACTCTGGGTGGTCGCTCCGGTCACGGCATCAACGTACGGGCTGTTGGCCACCAGCATACGGGAACGCAGGATCTCGAAGCTTGGCGTGAAATCGACATCCACTGAGTCATCCTGCACCAGGGTAATGTCGGTGATACGGTCGGTGTCGAGGGTAACGCTGATTTTAAGCTTCAGCGCTTCGGCCTCCACTTTTTCCTGGAAGACGCCGGCTTTGTATTTACGGCCAGTGGTGGTGGTATCGCGGATCATGGCGTCAACCAGCGAGAAGCGCCACAGCGGCTCAGGGATCAGAAGCTCTTCACGCTTGGTACTGTCGATGAACAGATCGAGCGTTTCATTTTTCAAAATACGATCGGCCCAGTCCGGATAAGCGATGCAGGCCTTACCCACGGCAATCAGGTCATAGCCTAGTCCCAGCGCTTCTTCAGCGTCGCTGCGATTAACTACGCCGCCCACGCCGATAACCGGGACTTTCGCCAGCGTTTCAGAGCGCATAGTCAGGTATTTGTCGATCAGCATCGTTGGGTCTTTGGTGTCGACTATTGAGGCGCGCTTGAAGTAGCCCACGGAGAAGTGCAGATAATCAACGCCTCTTTCAGCCAGCTTTTCCAGCAGATACAGGGTGTCGTCAAAGCGAATGCCCGGTACCTCAATTTCTTCCGGCGAGAAGCGATAGCCGATAATAAAGGAAGCATCGGCGAAGCGACTCGCCATTTTATGAGTGATCTCGAGCACTTCCAGCGGGAAGCGGGCGCGGTTTTCACGGCTGCCGCCCCATTTATCGTCGCGCTGGTTCGAGTTTGGCGAGTAGAACTGCTGGATCAGGTAAGTGTTTGCGCCGTGGATCTCCACGCCGTCAAATCCGGCTTTAATGGCACGGTTCACGGCGTCACCAAATTTGGTGATCATCACGTCGACTTCTTCAGCGGTTAAGGCTACGGGCGTAGTCGCACCCTCACGCGGCGCGGCGATGGCGCTCGGCGCAACGGGCTTTTTACCGCCAATCAGCTCCGGCTCAACCATCCTGCCGCCGTGGTAAATCTGCAGAATCGCTTTCGACCCCTGGGATTTAATCGCGCTGGCAATGCGCGCAAGGCCGGGGATTTTGTTATCGCTGTCGATGGCCAGAGCACCGGGGAAAGCGGGACCCTTAGGGTCGATAAAGCAGCATTCGACGATAACGGTGCCGATAGTGCCGGCGCGTTCGCGATAATACTCAACGAGATCGCTCGGCACGCTGCCGTCGTAAAAACCAGTACAGGTGGTCATCGGCGCCATGATCAGACGGTTTTTCAGTACCGCGCCGTTGGGCAAGGTGAGCGGCTTCAGGATCGGGGTTTTGGCGTTCATTCTTTATCATTCCAGCAGGTGAGGTCGACATTGTCCGGCACTCGGTGAATAGCCCCGGCAGGCAACACAATTATCAGGGAGTAACGTAATTTGAATTTGTGAACAGAAAACGGCAATTTTGCGGAATATATTTTTCGAATGTTAGTCAACGCCTTAAAAAAAGCAAATACAAATAATAACCATAAATAACAAGTGGTTTTATACGCCACCTATTCTTGTGAGTAAGACGTGAGCGTAAGCGAAGCAGTATATCTAGATCAGCTTATGATTTGACCGTTAACCACTCAGAGACTATGGATATAAATAGAGCAAGTTTTTTTAGTTAAATAAAATCGTTGGTTTTTTACCAAATAAAAACCAAAATCAAATAGCTGAGATGACATAGCAAAGAGCAAAAAAAGGGATAATCACCAATTGTTTCAGTATGATGAAGTATTCAAGAAACTATCGATTATCACACATTAAATATGAGGTTAAATGGAGGCTGGAATCAGGTGCAATGAGCGGTCAGATTTGCACCGGTTAAAAAAACTATCATGAATGCATCAAATTCTGCCTATAAGAGATCAGGCAGAAATAAAATTCAGGAAACAGGTTACGCAGGGAATATTAATCGAATTCATCATGATAACTTTAAGGCACAGGTTATGACTAACACCTCAACAATAAGCGCACCAGCGAAAGCTCCGCCGCCAGGTGCGGAGAATAAAAAGCGCTTGATATTGCTCTTTTTACCCATTCTGATCAGCATAATAATATTACTGCTGCCGGTTCCTGCAGGATTAGAGCCCTATGCCTGGCACTTCTTTGCCGTCTTCGTCGGCGTGATTGTCGGTTTGATATTTGAACCGCTGCCGGGCGCGGTGATTGGATTAACGGGCGTGGTCGTGATCGCCCTGTTCAGTCAGTGGCTGCTGTTTAGCCCGGCGGAGCTTGCCGATCCTAAGTTTAAGCTGGCCAGCCAGTCCTTCCAGTGGGCGGTGAGCGGATTCAGTAACTCAACTGTCTGGCTGATTTTTGGTGCTTTTATGTTTGCCGCCGGCTATGACAAAACACAGTTTGGCCGTCGCCTGGCGCTGATTCTGGTGAAATATCTTGGCCGACGTAGCCTGACATTGGGCTATGCGATTACCTTCGCCGACCTGCTCCTCGCGCCGTTCACGCCGTCTAATACCGCGCGCAGCGGGGGCACCATCTACCCGATTATTGCCAACCTGCCGCCGCTTTATGGCTCTTTGCCGAACGATCCAAGCTCGCGTAGGATCGGTTCTTACCTGATGTGGGTTGCGATCAGTGCCGCCTGTATCACCAGCTCGATGTTCCTTTCTGCACTGGCACCTAACCTGCTGGCTCTCGCGTTGGTGAAAAGCATCATCGGCTTCGAGATCTCCTGGGGGATGTGGTTCCTGGCCTTCCTGCCGCTGGGCGTGCTGCTGATCCTGACGATGCCGCTGTTGGCCTACTGGTTCTACCCACCGGAAGTGAAGGTGAATGACGAAGTGCCTAAGTGGGCTGCCGCTGAGTTGGAAAAACTGGGCAAACTGTCGCGCAACGAAATTCTGCTGCTGCTGTTCGTTTGTAGCGCCCTGCTGATGTGGATTTTCGCCGCAGCGTGGATTGAGCCCGCGATGGCCGCTCTGCTGGTCATTATCCTGATGCTCTGGACCGGCGTACTGAACTGGAACGATATTATCAGTAATAAACCGGCCTGGAATACTTTTGCCTGGTTTGCCACCCTGGTGGCGCTGGCCGATGGCCTGGCGCGCGTGGGCTTTATTGCCTGGCTGGGTAAAGAAGGAGCCTCGCTACTGCAAGGATTCGACCCGCAAGCTTCTGCGGTCATGCTGCTGGTGGCCTTTTATCTACTGCATTACCTGTTCGCCAGCACCACGGCACACACCACCGCGCTACTGCCTGCGACCCTGACCATCGCCGCGTCGATTCCGGGTATTAATATGCCGGTGTTCTGCCTGATGATGGTGACCTCGCTCGGCGTGATGGGGATCATCACCCCGTACGGCACCGGCCCAAGCCCGATTTACTACGGCAGCGGCTATCTGCCAACCAAAGACTACTGGCGAATGGGGACCATCTTTGGCGCCATCTTCCTCTGCTCGCTGATGCTTATCAGCTACCCGTGGATGGTATTGATGTTCTGATGAACGGCGCTTGATGTGAAAGCCCCCGGCGTACACCGGGGCTTTTTTATTTTATCCATCAGGCTGCTTCGTAGGGACATGACAGTCACGATAGCGCCAGAAGGTTGGGGAGACCAATCGTAGATGAAATATGCGCAACCACCGCCACAACCCCGACATCACCGCGGATAAAAAACGTCCTTAGCCCGAGGTTATCCATGATTGCTGAATTGAACAGAATGTAATTAATACCGGGTAGTTACTTTTTTTGTCTATTAATTACTCAGGTCGTTAAGTGTTACCGCCGCGGACTATTTATCATCATTAAATACACTTTTCTTTAATTACTTTGTTCAATACGCATTAAAAGATTACCCTTAACGATTCAGCCCGGTGCGAAATTAATATTTGTTGGAAACATGTGATAATTGCTGCCACATTGTTAATTAAATGTATTTCAATTTGGTTGGTTATACCAATTTTCCCGGTCTATTTCCCCTGAGATAGGTTTTCGTTATATCCTTCAGCTACCACGCACCAACGCTAGATTTTACAGTTTGTTGCATTCTGTGTGACATTGGCGGCAGAACCCAGTAACACCCTACTGACACTGAGCCATTCATGTTTACAGTAATGTAACCTTCCCGTAAAATGCCGGCACACTTTAAACGACAATAGAGCTCCCCGGAATTGAGGTCGTTAAATGAGACTCAGGAAATACAATAAAAGTTTGGGATGGTTGTCATTAATCGCAGGCGCATTTTTACTCAGTGGCTGTGATTCTGCACTCCTTGATCCCAAAGGACAGATCGGACTGGAACAACGTTCATTGATACTGACGGCTATTGGCCTGATGTTGATTGTCGTTATTCCTGCAATCGCAATGGCTATCGGTTTTGCCTGGAAGTATCGGGCTTCAAACAAAGACGCCAAATACAGCCCAAACTGGTCGCACTCGAACAAAGTTGAAGCTGTGGTCTGGACGATTCCTATCCTTATCGTTATCTTCCTCGCGGTACTGACCTGGAAAACCACTCACTCTCTTGAACCTAGCCGTCCGCTGGAGCATGAGGCGAAGCCGGTTACCATCGAAGTTATCGCTATGGACTGGAAATGGTTCTTCATCTATCCGGAGCAGGGTATCGCAACGGTGAATGAAATTGCCTTCCCGGCCAATACCCCAGTGGAATTCAAAATCACCTCTAACTCGGTGATGAACTCCTTCTTTATTCCGCGCCTGGGTAGCCAAATCTACGCAATGGCAGGCATGCAGACCAAACTGCACCTGATTGCCGATGAAGCAGGCACCTACGACGGTATTTCGTCAAACTACAGCGGTAAAGGTTTCTCCGGTATGAAGTTCAAGGCTATTGCCACGCCGGACATGGACACCTTTAACCAATGGGTTGCTAAAGCGAAACAGTCTCCGGAAGTCATGAACGATATGGCGACCTACGAGAAACTGGCCGCACCAAGCGAATACAACAAAGTCGAATACTTCTCCAGTGTTAAACCTGATTTGTTTAAAGACGTGATTAACAAATTTATGGGACACGGGAGCATGCACATGGCCAAGCCGGAAGGTGAACAGGCTTCCCATGACGATATGAAAGGCATGGAAGGTATGGAAGGCATGGACATGAGTCACGCGGAAACCTCTCACTAAGGGGCCGAGGAATAATACGATGTTCGGAAAACTTACACTGGATGCAATCCCGTATCATGAGCCAATTGTCATGGTTACGGTTGCGGCAATCATCGTCGGGGGACTGGCGCTGCTTGCGGCTATCACTTACTTCGGTAAGTGGGAATATTTATGGAAAGAGTGGCTAACCTCCGTTGACCACAAACGCCTTGGCGTAATGTACGTTATCGTCGCTATCGTCATGCTGCTGCGCGGCTTTGCCGATGCGGTCATGATGCGTAGCCAGCAGGTGCTGGCCTCCGCGGGCGAAGCAGGCTTCCTGCCGCCTCACCACTACGATCAGATCTTTACCGCCCATGGCGTTATCATGATCTTCTTCGTGGCGATGCCTTTTGTTATCGGCCTGATGAACCTGGTTGTGCCGTTGCAGATTGGCGCACGTGACGTTGCCTTCCCATTCCTGAACAACCTGAGCTTCTGGTTCACCGTTGTCGGCGTGGTGCTGGTTAACCTCTCACTGGGCGTGGGCGAATTCGCACAGACCGGCTGGGTGGCTTATCCACCGCTCTCGGGGATTGAGTACAGTCCCGGCGTCGGGGTCGACTACTGGATCTGGAGTCTCCAGCTGTCCGGTATCGGTACGACGCTGACCGGTATTAACTTCTTCGTGACCATTCTGAACATGCGTACCCCGGGTATGACCATGTTCAAAATGCCGGTGTTCACCTGGGCTTCGCTGTGTACTAACGTACTGATTATTGCCGCGTTCCCCATCTTCACCGTGACCGTCGCGCTGCTGACCCTCGACCGCTACCTTGGCACCCATTTCTTTACCAACGATATGGGTGGCAACATGATGATGTACATCAACCTCATCTGGGCCTGGGGCCACCCGGAAGTTTACATCCTGGTGCTGCCGGTGTTCGGTGTGTTCTCCGAGGTTGTGGCAACCTTCTCCAAAAAGCGTCTGTTCGGTTACACCTCTCTGGTGTGGGCGACCATTGCGATTACCGTTCTGTCGTTCATCGTTTGGCTGCACCACTTCTTCACCATGGGCAGCGGTGCGAACGTAAACGCCTTCTTCGGTATTGCCACCATGATTATCGCCATCCCGACCGGGGTGAAGATCTTCAACTGGCTGTTCACCATGTATCAGGGCCGCATCGTCTTTAACTCCGCGATGCTGTGGACCATTGGCTTCATCGTCACCTTCTCTATCGGTGGGATGACCGGTGTTCTGCTGGCGGTGCCGGGCGCGGACTTCGTGCTGCACAACAGCCTGTTCCTGATTGCACACTTCCACAACGTTATCATCGGCGGCGTGGTCTTCGGTTGCTTCGCAGGTCTGACCTACTGGTGGCCAAAAGCGTTCGGCTTCACGCTGAACGAAACCTGGGGCAAACGCGCCTTCTGGTTCTGGATTATCGGCTTCTTCGTGGCGTTTATGCCGCTATACGTGCTGGGCTTCATGGGCATGACCCGTCGTCTGAGCCAGCAGATCGATCCACAGTTCCACACCCTGCTGGTCGTTGCAGCCTGTGGTGCGGCGCTGATCGCTCTGGGCATTCTGTGCCAGCTGATTCAGTTCTACGTCTCTATCCGTGACCGCGAGCAGAACCGCGATCTGACCGGTGACCCGTGGGGTGGCCGTACGCTGGAGTGGGCAACCTCTTCTCCGCCTCCGTTCTATAACTTTGCCCACCTGCCGCACGTTCACGAACGTGATGCATTCTGGGAGATGAAAGAGAAAGGCGAAGCGTACAAACAGCCTGCGCACTATGAAGAGATTCATATGCCGCGCAACAGCGCAGCCGGTATCATTATTGCAGCATTCAGCACCGTGTTTGGTTTTGCCATGATCTGGCATATCTGGTGGCTGGCGATTGTTGGCTTTGCCGGCATCATCATCACCTGGATCGCGAAAAGCTTCGACGAAGATGTGGATTACTATGTTCCGGTTGCTGAAGTCGAAAAACTGGAAAATCAGCATTTCGAAGAACTCACCAAAGCAGGGCTGAAAAATGGCAACTGAGACTGTAAATAACGCCCACGCCGCGGAGCACGGGCACCACGATGCGGGAACCAATAAGGTCTTTGGTTTCTGGATCTACCTGATGAGCGACTGCATTCTGTTCTGTTGCTTATTTGCGACCTATGCCGTTCTGGTGAACGGCACTGCGGGCGGCCCGGCAGGTAAAGATATCTTCGAACTGCCGTTCGTGATGGTTGAAACTGCCCTGCTGCTGGTCAGCTCCATCACCTACGGCATGGCGATTATCGCCATGAACAAGGGCAACCAAAGCCAGGTTATCTCCTGGCTGGCGCTGACCTTCCTGTGCGGTGCAGGCTTCGTCGGGATGGAAATCTATGAATTCCATCACCTGATTGCGGAAGGCTTCGGTCCGGATCGCAGCGGCTTCCTGTCAGCGTTCTTCGCGCTGGTTGGTACCCACGGCCTGCACGTCACCTCCGGTCTGGTGTGGATGGCATTCATGATGATTCATGTGTCCCGTCGCGGCCTGACCAACACCAACCGTGCGCGTCTGATGTGCCTGAGCCTGTTCTGGCACTTCCTTGACGTGGTATGGATCTGTGTATTCTCTGTAGTGTATCTGATGGGGGCGATGTAATGAGTCATTCAACTGAACACAGCGGCGCCCACCACGGTAGCGTGAAGACCTATATGACAGGATTTATCCTGTCTATCATCCTGACGGCTATCCCGTTCTGGATTGTAATGGAAGGAACCGCTTCTCACGGCACGATGCTTGCCGTGGTCCTGGTCACTGCAGTAGTACAGATTCTGGTGCACCTCGTGTGCTTCCTGCATCTGAACACCTCTTCGAGTGAGCGCTGGAACCTGGTGGCCTTCGCCTTTACGGTGCTGATTATCGCCATCCTGGTGATTGGCTCGATCTGGATTATGTGGAACCTCAACCTGAACATGATGGTTCACTAAGAGCGGCATGTATGATTAAGCAATACCTGCAAGTAACGAAACCAGGAATTATTTTCGGTAATTTAATTTCTGTCATTGGGGGATTTTTACTGGCCTCGAAGGGCAGCATTAATTACCCGCTGTTCCTCTACACGCTGGTGGGTGTGTCACTGGTCGTCGCATCAGGTTGTGTTTATAACAACTTTATCGACCGCGACATCGACCAGAAGATGGAGAGGACAAAGAATCGGGTGCTGGTTAAAGGCCTGATTTCACCGAAAATTTCGCTGGTGTATGCCACCTTGTTGGGTATTGCTGGCTTCATGCTGCTGTGGTTTGGTGCTAATCCACTCGCAATGTGGCTGGCCGTAATGGGCTTTGTGGTATATGTCGGGGTTTATAGCCTCTACATGAAGCGCCACTCGGTCTACGGCACGCTGATTGGCAGCCTGTCCGGTGCGGCTCCTCCGGTTATCGGCTACTGCGCCGTGACCAACGAGTTCGACACCGGCGCAGCAATCCTGTTAGCTATCTTTAGCCTGTGGCAGATGCCGCACTCGTACGCGATTGCCATCTTCCGCTTTAAAGATTACCAGGCCGCCAACATCCCGGTTCTGCCGGTGGTGAAAGGCATTTCGGTGGCGAAAAACCATATCACGCTGTATATCATCGCCTTTGCTGTGGCGACGCTGATGCTCTCCCTGGGCGGTTATGCCGGATACAAGTATCTGGTGGTTGCCGCTGCGGTCAGCGTCTGGTGGCTGGGCATGGCGCTGCGGGGCTATAAAGTGGAAGACGATAAAGTCTGGGCACGCAAGCTGTTCATCTTCTCTATCGTTGCCATCACCTCGCTCAGCGTAATGATGTCGGTCGACTTCATGGTACCAGACTCACATAGTCTGCTGACTTACGTCTGGTAGGTCATCAAGCACATAAAGGGCGCTCAGGCGCCCTTTTTTCATTGATAAGTCCAACAAAATACCTACGTACCCGCTCACTACTTTGTCAATGCCCTGAAAGAACGCCTTGACCCGCTTTTTTGTTAATATCATCAAGACTTATCTACTGTAATATCTGTTAAATAACTATCGATTTACCCTCCCCTGCCCTCGCACTACACTAAGGCCGACTTTTTATCTGAGGTGGTAATGAACGATTACAAAATGACGCCCGTCGAGCTGCGAGCGACGTGGGGTTTAGGAACCGTGTTTTCCCTGCGCATGCTGGGTATGTTTATGGTATTGCCGGTTCTAACCACCTGGGGTATGGCGTTACAGGGTGCGAGCGAAGCGCTCATTGGCCTGGCAATTGGTATCTACGGCCTGGCCCAGGCCGTCTTTCAGATCCCGTTCGGCCTGCTTTCAGACCGCATTGGCCGCAAACCGCTGATCGTCGGCGGGCTGGCAATCTTTGTGCTCGGCAGCATTATCGCCGCCCTCACTGACTCTATCTGGGGCGTGATTTTAGGCCGTGCGCTGCAGGGCTCCGGCGCCATTGCCGCCGCGGTAATGGCGCTGCTCTCCGACCTGACCCGCGAGCAGAACCGCACCAAAGCCATGGCCTTTATTGGCGTCAGCTTCGGTGTCACCTTCGCCATCGCGATGGTGCTGGGGCCAATCATCACACAGGCGCTTGGCCTGCAGGCGCTGTTCTGGATGATTGCCGTCCTGGCAAGCTGCGGTATTCTTATTACCCTTTGGGTGGTCCCGAATACCGAAACGCACGTGCTAAACCGCGAGTCGGGGATGGTCAAAGGCTGCTTCCGCAAAGTGATGATGGAGCCGAAGCTGCTAAAACTGAATTTTGGCATTATGTGCCTGCATATCATGCTGATGTCCACCTTTGTCGCACTGCCGGGTCAGCTTGAACAAGCGGGCTTCCCGGCGGCTCAGCACTGGAAAGTTTATCTCTGCACGATGCTGATTTCGTTTGTTTCGGTGGTGCCCTTCATCATTTATGCCGAAGTGAAGCGCCGCATGAAGCACGTGTTCGTTGGCTGTGTTGCGATACTGCTGATTGCCGAGATCGTACTTTGGGGCGCGGGCCCACATTTCTGGGATCTGATCATCGGCGTTCAGCTGTTCTTCCTCGCGTTTAACCTGATGGAAGCCATTCTGCCTTCTCTTATCAGTAAAGAATCACCGGCGGGCTATAAAGGCACTGCGATGGGCATCTACTCCACCAGCCAGTTTATCGGCGTGGCTATCGGCGGGTCGCTCGGCGGCTGGCTGAACGGACTGTTTGATTCGCAAACCGTTTTCCTGGCAGGCGCGCTACTGGCAATGGTTTGGCTGCTGGTAAGCTGGACCATGCAGGAACCACCTTACGTCAGTAGCCTGCGTATTGAGCTACCGGAAAGCAGCGTGAACGACAAGAATTTGCGGGAAAGGCTGCTGGCTCAGCCGGGCGTGAGCGAAGCGAATATCATTCCAGAAGAACGCAGCGCGTACGTGAAAATAGACAGCAAGCTGACGAACCGGTATGAGATTGAGCAGGTGGTGAAGGGCTAAAAAAAACCCTCGCCCTAAAAGGGCGAGGGTTAGGGTAAAAATCAGTCGCGGAAGTTCTTAAACTGGAACGGCTGCCCCAGATTGCCGCCACGAATCAGCGCCATTACGGCCTGTAAATCATCGCGAGCTTTACCCGTGACGCGGATCTCTTCGCCCTGGATCTGGGTCTGAACCTTTAGCTTGCTGTCTTTAATCAGCTTAATGATTTTCTTGGCGACGCTGGCTTCAATCCCCTGCTTCAGCTTCGCTTCCACGCTCCAGGTCTTACCGCTGTGGACAAACTCTTCCGGCACATCGATAGAACTGCCCTCGATGCCTCGTTTAAGCAGCTTGGCCCGCAGAATATCCAGCAGTTGGTTAACCTGGAAGTCTGATTCGCTGGCGACTTTGATGGTCTGATTTTTTTCATTCAGTTCAAAGCTCACCGGCACGTTACGAAAGTCAAAACGAGTAGCCAGTTCGCGCTCGGCGTTCTCTACCGCGTTGTTTACTTCCTGAATGTCGATTTCAGAAACGATATCAAAAGATGGCATATGTTTTCTCCCTCTCTGGTTTGCGTTGCATAATACCCGCTGAGCGGCGCAAAACAACCCG
The DNA here is from genome assembly GCF_036500665.1 of Cedecea sp. Classification (NCBI taxonomy): domain Bacteria; kingdom Pseudomonadati; phylum Pseudomonadota; class Gammaproteobacteria; order Enterobacterales; family Enterobacteriaceae; genus Cedecea; species Cedecea sp. The sequence goes on along the minus strand of NZ_DASYBS010000050.1, from coordinate 36,565 downwards.
TTAAAGAGTCAGAAAGTCGATAACGCTATAATAGAAAGTAAGTTTAGCATTCGCGAAGTCGGCGAATGGGGAGGCAATGATGAAAATCACCGTGTTGGGTTGCGGTGCGCTGGGTCAGCTATGGCTGGCAGCACTACATAAACAAGGCCATGAGCTTCAGGGCTGGTTGCGGGTTCCGCAGCCATATTGCCACGTAAATCTGCTTGATAATACTAACGGTAGCGTCGTTAACGAGTCGTTCACGGCTAACGATCCCGAATTTCTCGCCACCAGCGATCTCTTATTGGTGACGCTCAAAGCATGGCAGGTTTCCGATGCCGTGCGCACCTTATCCACACAACTACCTTCGAGCTGCCCTATTTTATTGCTGCATAACGGGATGGGGACGCTGGATGAGCTGGGCGGTTTGCCTCAGCCTTTGCTGCTCGGGTTAACGACCCAGGCGGCCAAAAGAGACGGTAATGTCATTGTTCATGTGGCCTCAGGCACCACCCATATTGGCCCAGGCAACGCCAAAGCCAGCGACTACAGCTTCCTTGCAGATATGCTGCATGCCGCACTGTCGGACGTCGCCTGGCACAACAATATCCAGCCGGCGAGCTGGAACAAACTTGCGGTAAACTGCGTGATTAACCCGCTGACCGCGCTGTACGGCTGCTCAAACGGCGAACTGAAAAATCACGCTGAAGAGGTTGCCAGCATCTGTGAAGAAGTGGCGCAGGTGATGGAGCGTGAGGGACACCATACATCACAACAAAGCCTTCTTGATTATGTCGGGCAGGTTATTGATAGCACGGCAGAAAACACCTCATCGATGCTGCAGGACATCCGCCTGGAGCGCCACACGGAAATTGACTATATCACCGGCTATCTGTTGCGCAGAGCAAGAGCTCACGGCATCCCCGTACCGGTGAACGCCCGCCTCTACGAGCGGGTTAAACGTAAGGAGAATGAATATGAGCGCACAAGCGCTGGTCTGCCTGGCACCTGGCACTGAAGAGACCGAAGCGGTCACGACTATCGATCTGCTGGTTCGCGCCGGAATCAAGGTGACGACGGCAAGCGTGGCTACCGACGGCGACCTGAAAATTGTTTGCTCACGCGGCGTGAAGCTGCTGGCGGACGCGCCGCTGGTTGAGGTTGCCGACGGCGACTTCGACATCATCGTGTTACCCGGCGGCCTTAAGGGCGCTGAATGCTTCCGCGACAGCCCGTTACTGGTTGAAACCGTTCGCCAGTTCCATCTTTCCGGCCGCATTGTGGCCGCGATTTGTGCGGCGGCGGGTACCGTCCTGGTACCACATGAGCTATTCCCGATAGGCAATATGACCGGCTTTCCTGGCCTGAAAGACACCATCCCCGAGGGGCAATGGCAGGATAAACGCGTCGTCTGGGATCCACGCGTCAACCTGCTCACCAGCCAGGGGCCGGGAACGGCGATTGATTTTGCGTTGAAGATTATCGACCTACTGGTGAGCCGCGAAAAGGCGCATGAAGTGTCGCAGCAGCTGGTGCTGGCTGCGGGGATTTATAGCTTCAGGGATTATCAGTAATAGCCCCTCACCCTAACCCTCTCCCCAAAGGGGCGAGGGAACCAGAATGGTGTTCTTACTCTCCCCACAGGGGCGAAGAGACTAACCTGAATTCTCCCTCTCCCTTTTAGGGAGAGGGCCGGGGTGAGGGTCAGCCTTTTACGGGCGGTATACCTTAATATTCTTAAAGCCCTGCTCGCTCAGGTACAGCGCCTGCAGGCGGCTCATCACGCCACGCTCACACCACAGCAGGTAGGTTTTGCTCTGGTCGAGGGAGGCAAACTTAGTGCTTAGCTTGTAGAACGGCAGCGCAACAACCTCAACGCCTTCCAGCGCAAAAGGTTTCTCGTCCACTTCATCGTTGGAGCGAATGTCCAGCAGCACCTCGTTTGGCCCAAACGCGTTAACCGTTTCGACCTCCTCCACTTCCTGCTGAGTCTGGGTCGCAATATCGCGGATATCGATATTGGTCGCTTCCGCAACCACACGCTCCAGAATAGAGAAGTCGAACTTCTGCTCTTCTTCTTCAATTTTCGCCTTCACCGCTTTCACGGTTGGGCTTTTCGAGATCACGCCGCAATACTCTGGCATCGTGCGGGCAAAATCAGCGGTACCGATTTCACGCGCCAGATCGATGATGTGCTCTTTATCATGAGAGATCAGCGGACGCAGGATCAGCGTATCGGAGACGTTATCGATCAGACGTAGGTTGGTTAGCGTCTGGCTGGACACCTGCCCCAATGCTTCACCGGTCACCAGCGCCTGAACGCCGTAGCGCTCGGCAACCTGAGAGGCCGCACGCACAAACATACGCTTTAACACCACGCCCATCTGGCCGTCTTCGACTTTCTCAAGGATCTCGCCGACCACTGGCTCAAAGTTTATCGCCACGAAGCGCACGCGGTGAGAGCTGCCGAAGCGGTTCCACAGGTAATGAGCCACCTGCTTAACGCCAATCTCATGAGCGGCGCCGCCAAGGTTAAAGAAGCAATAATGCACGCGGCAGCCGCGACGCATCAGCATATAGCTGGAAACGCCGGAGTCGAAACCGCCGGAAATCAGCGATAGCACGTCTTCCTGGGTGCCGATAGGGAAACCGCCGATACCTTCATAGCGGCCTTTTACCAGCAGCAGGCGATCGTTTTCGATCTCCAGGTTAACCGTTACGTCCGGATCGTTAAGCTTCACACGCGCGGATTCGATGTGCTGATTCAGGCCGCCGCCAACGTAGCGCTCAACGTCAATCGAGCTAAATTCGTGTTTACCGCGACGTTTTACGCGCACGCAGAAGCTCTTACCTTCCAGCTTATCGCGATAAAGTTCCAGCGCCTGCTCAAAGATGTTATGCATATCGGTGTACGGCACATCTTCTACTTCAAGGATGTGGTGGATACCCGGAATGCGGGTCAGCGCTTCGCGAATCGCGATACGCTGACTTTCATCTTTGGCGCGAACTTCGATGTTGTCCCAGTGGCGAACGACCGCCAGGCTCTCGTCGTAGTGTTTTAAAACGTTACGAATATTCCCGGTGAGCATCTTAATAAAGCGAATGCGCACAGATTGGCTCTTGATGGTGATTTCCGGGAACAATTTAATGATAAACTTCATGGCGGTAAGGGTTCGTTTAGTCAGCCGGGCTGACTGCGCAGCACGCGGGCATAAAAAGAAGTACTTGCAGCGGCGTAATGCCACCTGCATCCGAGGCGCGCAAGTATATCACCATCCCGCAAAGACTGCGCACCTTAACCGACTTGCACGAGCCTGCTTGATAATCACATTGACTCCGCTACCATGTCGGCGTCGAATTAAAACAGAGTCAGACATTCACTATGCCGAAAAAAACTGAATCCCCGGCCAGCTTCGAAACCGCGCTGGTCGAACTGGAGCAAATAGTTACTCGTCTGGAAAGCGGCGATCTTGCCCTTGAAGAGGCGTTAAACGAATTTGAACGCGGCGTGCAGCTGGCTCGCCAGGGGCAAGTGAAACTCCAGCAGGCGGAGCAGCGCGTACAGATTCTACTGAGCGACAGCGAAGAAGCCCCTCTGACTCCTTTTACCCCGGACGCCGAGTAACATGGATTTCAATCAACAGCTTCAGGCCCATGTTGTGCGGGTCAATGACGCCATTTCACGCTTTCTGGCACCGCTGCCGTTTCAGAACAGTCCACTGGTTGAAGCGATGCACTATGGCTCACTATTGGGCGGTAAGCGCCTGCGCCCCTTTCTGGTGTACGCCACCGGTGAAATGTTTGGCGTAGCGGACGACGCGCTGGATGCACCGGCCGCCGCCGTGGAATGTATTCACGCGTACTCCCTGATCCACGATGATTTACCGGCGATGGACAACGATGATTTACGTCGCGGTCAGCCAACCTGCCACATTAAATTTGGCGAAGAGAACGCCATTCTGGCCGGTGACGCCCTGCAAACGCTGGCGTTTTCTATACTGAGTGATGCGCCAATGCCGGGTGTTGAGATTGCCGATCGCTTAGCTATGGTTTCAGAACTGGCAACCGCCAGCGGCGTGGCGGGCATGTGCGGCGGTCAGGCGCTGGATTTGGCCGCCGAAGGCAAGCAAATTGATCTGGCGGCGCTGGAGCGTATCCATCTGCATAAAACCGGGGCCCTGATTCGCGCGGCGGTTCGCCTGGGCGCATTAAGTGCCGGAGAGCGAGGGCGCAAAGCCCTGCCGATTCTGGATCGCTATGCCGCAAGTATCGGCCTCGCCTTCCAGGTGCAGGATGATATTCTCGACGTGATTGGTGATACCGCTGTCATTGGCAAACGCCAGGGTGCCGATCAACAGCTTGGCAAAAGTACCTACCCGGCGCTGCTGGGGCTTGAACAGGCTCAGGCAAAAGCGCAGGATCTCTATCAGGAAGCACTGCAGGCTCTGGCCGAGCTTGCTGAGCTGTCGCTGAATACCGCGGCACTGGAAGCGCTGGCAAACTACATTATCCACCGTGATAAATAACGCATAACAACGATGAGTTTAGATTTCTGATGAGTTTTGATATCGCCAAATACCCGACCCTTGCTCTGGTGGATGCCAGCCCGGATCTGCGAGTGCTGCCTAAAGAAAGCTTACCTAAGCTTTGCGATGAGCTGCGCCGCTATCTGCTCGACAGCGTAAGCCGTTCCAGCGGGCACTTTGCCTCCGGACTTGGTACGGTCGAACTGACCGTGGCGCTGCATTACGTCTATAACACGCCGTTCGATCAACTCATCTGGGACGTAGGCCACCAGGCCTATCCGCACAAAATTCTGACCGGCCGCCGCGATAATATTGGCACCATTCGCCAGAAAGGCGGCCTGCACCCGTTTCCATGGCGTGCAGAGAGCGAGTACGACGTGCTGAGCGTCGGCCACTCCTCAACCTCCATTAGCGCAGGCATCGGGATAGCCGTTGCCGCAGAAAAAGAAGGTAAAGATCGCAAAACCGTCTGCGTGATCGGCGACGGCGCCATCACCGCCGGCATGGCCTTCGAAGCGATGAACCACGCGGGGGATATTCGCCCGGACATGCTGGTCGTGCTTAACGATAACGAGATGTCGATTTCCGAGAACGTGGGCGCGCTGAACAACCACCTGGCACAGCTGCTTTCCGGCAAGCTTTATTCGACGCTGCGCGAAGGCGGCAAGAAAGTCTTCTCTGGCGTACCGCCGATTAAAGAGCTGCTGAAGCGCACCGAAGAGCACATCAAAGGCATGGTCGTGCCGGGTACGCTGTTTGAAGAACTCGGCTTTAACTACATCGGCCCAATCGACGGCCACGATGTGATTGGCCTGGTGAATACGCTGAAGAATATGCGCAGCCTTAAAGGCCCGCAGTTCCTGCACATCATGACTAAGAAAGGGCGTGGCTACGCGCCTGCGGAAAAAGATCCGATCAGCTTCCACGCCGTACCAAAGTTCGATCCGCAGAGCGGAACGCTGCCGAAAAGCACCGGCGGCCTGCCGAGCTACTCGAAGATTTTCGGCAACTGGCTGTGCGAAACCGCAGCCCACGATGACAGGCTGATGGCCATCACCCCGGCCATGCGTGAAGGCTCCGGCATGGTGGAGTTTTCGCGCCAGTATCCTGCCCAATATTTTGACGTCGCGATTGCCGAGCAGCACGCGGTTACCTTCGCGGCAGGCTTGGCGATTGGCGGCTATAAGCCGGTCGTTGCCATCTACTCCACCTTCCTGCAGCGTGCTTACGACCAGGTGATTCACGACGTGGCCATTCAAAAGCTGCCGGTGATGTTCGCCATCGATCGCGCCGGGATTGTCGGTGCCGACGGCCAGACGCACCAGGGCGCCTTTGATATCTCCTTCCTGCGCTGCATTCCGGACATGGTTATCATGACCCCGAGCGATGAAAACGAATGTCGCCTGATGCTGCATACCGGCTACCACTACAGCGAAGGCCCAAGCGCCGTGCGTTATCCACGTGGCACGGGTACCGGTGCAGAGCTTGCTCCGCTAACTGAGCTGCCTGTCGGTAAAGGCGTGGTGAAGCGCGAAGGCGAAAAAATTGCGCTACTGAACTTTGGGACTTTGCTGCCTGAAGCCGCCGCCGCCGCCGAAGCACTCAACGCCACGCTGGTCGATATGCGTTTTGTTAAGCCGCTGGATGAAGCCCTGATTCTGGAGCTTGCAGCAGGCCACGATTCACTGGTGACCATTGAAGAAAACGCCATTATGGGCGGAGCTGGCAGCGGCGTGAACGAAGTACTGATGGCGCACCGCAAACCGGTTCCCGTACTCAACCTCGGCCTGCCTGATTTCTTCATTCCTCAGGGAACTCAGGAAGAAGCGCGCGCCGCGATTGGCCTTGATGCCGCCGGTATTGAAGCTAAGATTCGGGGCTGGGTAAGTTAACTTCATCCGTACACTAAATAATTCAACCCACAGCACGACGGAAAGTGAACATATCCCGATGCGCTTACTCAGGTAAGTGATTCAGGTATGAGAGCGCCACCAACGCCGCTGTGGTTTGAAGTATGACGTGTACGGCCTGCTATGCTTTTAGGATACCCCTACAACATAGCAGGAGCGACATCGTGCAATACACCCCGTTAGGCACCACCGACCTTAAGGTTTCCCGTCTTTGCCTCGGCTGCATGACCTTTGGTGAACCCGATCGCGGCAGCCACGCCTGGACCCTTCCCGAAGAAAGCAGCCGGGAAATCATCCGCCACGCGCTGGATAAAGGGATCAACTTCTTCGATACCTCGAATAATTACTCCGACGGCAGCAGCGAAGAGATCCTGGGCCGTGCGCTGCGTGATTTTGCTCGCCGGAAGGATGTCGTCGTGGCGACTAAGGTTTATAACAAAGTCGGCGATCTCCCACAGGGCCTCTCCCGCCCACAGATCCTGCGTTCTATTGACGATAGCCTGAAACGACTCGGCACCGACTATGTCGATCTTCTGCAAATCCACCGCTGGGATTACGACACGCCCATTGAAGAGACGCTTGAGGCGCTTAACGACGTGGTTAAGGCCGGTAAAGCACGCTATATCGGCGCTTCTTCAATGCGCAGCGATCAGTTCGCTCAGGCCCTGGCTTTGCAGTCTGAGGCAGGCTGGGCACGCTTTGTCACCATGCAGGATCACTACAACCTGATTTACCGCGAAGAAGAGCTGGAGATGCTGCCGCTGTGCTACAAAGAAAAAATAGCGGTGATCCCCTGGAGCCCTCTTGCGCGAGGCAAGCTGACTCGCCCGTGGGGCGATACCACGGCAAGATCTGTTTCAGATGAAGTCGGAAAGTCGCTGTACCAGACGAATAATGAAAACGATGCTCTCATTGCTGAGCGACTGGCAAACGTCGCGGCCGATAAAGGCGCTTCACGCGCGCAGGTGGCGCTGGCATGGCTGCTCAGCAAACCGGGTATCGCCGCGCCTATTATTGGCCCATCAAGGCAGGAACAGCTGGATGATTTATTGGGTGCCGTAGAGTTAACGCTGAAGCCGCAGGAGATTGCCGAGCTGGAGACGCTTTATCAGCGCCATCCCGTGGCGGGATATAAATAATGCCCTCTCCCGGCCTCTCTCTGGAAGCCGGGACGACGATATCAAAAGCGGCACTGCTCCAGATAACACCAGGCATATTGAGCATATAACTCTGCACCTGAGACCATCACATCTTCGTCAATATTGAAGCAACCATGGTGATGCGCCCAAATGCTTCCTTTCTCAGGGTTCCGGCAGCCAACAAGAGCAAAACAGCCAGGGATATCCTCCATGTAAAAGCTAAAATCTTCTCCCCCTGTCGTTGGTTTTTCCGTTACGAGTACCGCCTGATCGAACGAGGCACAGATAACCGATTGGGCCAGAAGTGCACTACGCTCCTCATTGATAACGGGTTGGGTGCCATAAGAGTACTCAACCTCAGCTTTTGCACCATAAAGAGCGGCGGTATGCTGTGCATAGCGTTCGATAGCAGCGCGAATACGCTCCCGAGTGACATTATCAAAACAGCGAACCGTGCCTTCCAGTAAAGCATTTTCGGCAATGACATTGAAGCGGGTTCCCACTTCCATACGCCCTATCGTGACAACGGCAGATTCGAGTGCTGATGTTTCCCGCGCCACGATTGCCTGAAGATTCATCACGAAAGAGGAAGCCACCACCACCGCATCGACGCAGGCCTCAGGCATGGAACCATGTCCACCTCTTCCAGTAAACGTAACCTTCAGTAGATCGGCGGAAGCAAAGCTTGATCCTACATTACAGGAGATTTTTCCCGATGAGAGCGAACTCCAGATATGCATTCCAAAAACGTTATCAACACCATCAATCGCCCCCTGAGCAATCATGGCTTTCGCACCTTCGGCAATCTCTTCGGCTGGCTGAAAAATCAGCCTGACCTTTCCACGCAGACTCTTTTTATTTTCCTGTAATGCTTTAGCTGCGGTAAGCAACATAGCGGTATGAGAGTCATGCCCACAGGCATGCATAATCCCATCGTGACTCGATTTATAGCTTAAGGAATCGTTAAGTTCTTTTACGGGCAGCGCGTCCATATCAGCACGCAGAGCCACGGTTTTTCCTGGCATATCTCCGACAATTTCAGCAATCACTCCCGTCGGTTCCGCTTTCCTGCAGGTGATTCCTATACGCTTTAGTTCCTCTAAAATTTTTTCCGTAGTACGGTGCTCCTGCCACGGCAATTCGGGATGCGCATGAAGATCACGTCGGAAGTCAATCATCGCACTTACGTGCTGACGCACAGACTGAGCAAGTGCTGCGCTGACCGGTAAATTAGTTTCAGCCATAACATAAAATCCTTTTCATATAACATCAGGTAATTTGATGTCTCTAACCTGTAAATGGAGTGATATACCCAACCATAATTCCTGCTAATACTACCGAGACCATCGTCACTGAAATAAATCCTCCGACCAGCATTGGGGCTAACATATGCTGCATAAGCACCTCGCGCTCTTTTGCGTTTTGCGTCAGCGCAGTCACCGCTTCATTCGTAATAATATAGTCGGCGGGAAACCCATACATGGCCGTCAAAGAGATGGCAAATGCCATTTCCATCGTAACTCCCAATACCTTCCCAATCACCCACGAAACAAGAAACATACCAACAATAGCGGTAGTAATAAGCACTAGCATTGGAACGAGCAGACGTAGCAGCATATCCGGCGTTGCCTGATTCAACGTATCAAAGATAAACAACATCAGCACCATTATGGTAAAGCCGAAACCATTAGCCTTCTGTAGCGGCTGTTTCTCAAGAAAACCAGCTGATGATGCAATAACGCCAAACAGTAAGCAAAGCACAAACGGGCTTACAGAGATCAGTGGCCCCAGCCAGTTCGAGGCCAGATATGCAAGATATCCAACCAATGCCAGGCGGAAGAATTTGAAGTAACCGGTATTGTAAGAATCCGGGAACATTCTGAATAACCCCGGCATGGCATTTTCATTCTGTGAATCCGCTTTTTTTAAAACAGAGCCAGTACCGTGCATATCCTCATGCCATTGACCAGAACGGTAAAGTTCAAGCACCCGTCGACCTTCCCGTTGCAACATCAACGTCGTTAACGGGTAGCCCGCAAACCCCTGCATCACATAAATCAAAATGGCGAAAACGGAGAGATCCACAAGCCCGGCCTCGGCGGCCCCTTTTGACATGATAACGGCCGAAACAATACCGCCAACCAGCGGCGGCGTTGTCACAATGGCAGTATTGGTATCGAAGAGGAATGCGCAGATACACCAGACTGCCGCCATAATCCCAATGATGCCCGACAGTGAAATGACAATGGTTTTCCACTGCCGCAACAACTCCGGTATCGATAAAAGCGTTCCCATATTGGTAATGAGTAAATACATTGCCATGATGGCCACGACCGGCGCTACCCCGGCAATGCTGATAATATCCTTAGGGAAAAAACTCCAATAGCCCAAAAGAAAAAGTACTGCGCAGACAAAAACAGAAGGTATTTTTGCTTTTGTCCTTACCGAAATAACATCACCAAAGTACAAAACCCCGGTTACAAGCAACAATGCGAGCATTTGTGACATGATTAAATTCCATTTTTCTTTATTAAGATATTTCCATTATTTTGATGGCACACAACAATAATATAGAAGAGAAAGGCATCAAAGATAATAAAAATATTATAATAGAAGTGCAAATGGAAGAATGATAAAACTTAAACAGGTTTAATTAGAGTGATATAAAATCGGTTAAAATGTTATTATCTAATAACAATAATTCATTAAAAGAATGAAATGGCGGGAAGATATTAAAAAAACAAATAACTTTTCCCCCTTTATCTCTTCACCGCCAGTTGCCATGTGTGATCATAACTGGCGGCATAAGAGAGTAAGGCCAATTCAAACTACGAAAAGTGATCGTAGCCTTTCATCTCCAGCGTCACAGGCTTACCTTCGCGGGTAAACTGCAGCCCTTCAGACGCAGAAACAATCTGCCCGATGCAGGTATAAGGCACGCCCAGGTTGCCGATAGCCACTTCCAGCGCACCGCGGTTTAACTCTGGCACGGTGAAGCACAGTTCATAATCTTCTCCGCCGGACATCGCCCATTTCAGCGCTTGTTCCGGTTCAACGTGCTCGAGCATCGCTTCGGAGTAAGGCAGCAAATCGAGATCGATACGCGCCCCGCACTCGCTGGCCTTCAGGATATGGCCGAGGTCGGAAATCAGGCCATCTGAGAGATCGATAGCGCTGTTTGCCAGATCGCGCAGCGCCTGGCCGTGTAAAACGCGCGGCGTCGGGCGGAGATGCCGTTTAAGCAGATAATCCGCGTGCTGTGCATTCGCAACCTGTAAACGTTCCTGAAGGATTGCCAGGCCAGCCGCGCTGTCACCCGGCGTTCCGGTGACATAAATCCAGTCTCCGGCTTTCGCACCGCTGCGCTTAAGCGCGCGCCCGGCAGGGATCATACCGTGGATCCCCAGCGTCAGAGAAAGTGGGCCACGGGTTGTGTCACCGCCAATCAGCTGCATATCGTAATAATCCAGCTGCTCGAACAGGCTATCGCTGAACGCGGCAAGCCACGCTTCATCCACTTCAGGGAGCGTTATTGCAAGCGTAAGCCAGGCCGGATCTGCACCCATGGCGGCCAGATCGCTTAAATTCACCGCCAGTGCTTTGTAGCCCAAATCGCGTGGATCGATATCCGGCAGGAAGTGATTGCCGCTGACCAGCGTATCGGTGCTGATCGCCAGCAGCTGTTTTTCGGGTACCGACAGCAACGCACAATCGTCGCCGATACCGGCTTCCACATCACGACGGGAACTTGTTACGCGATCGAAGTAACGGGCAATCAGGGAAAACTCACCGCATGCCATGCGTGATACCTCAAGAATGTCAGTTGCAGAAAAAATGTGGCCGGGAAAACCCGGCCAGGAGATTACTTCTTGTGGGGACGAATAGCGGGAGCGGCTTTATCAAGTACGCCGTTAACGAACTTGTGGCTATCTTCGGCACCGAAGGTTTTTGCCAGTTCAATCGCTTCGTTGATGGCCACTTTGTAGGGCACATCGTCACGTTTGGACAGTTCGAACAGCGCAATGCGCAGTACCGCTTTTTCCACCTGGCCCAGCTCTTCGAGGAGACGAGACAGGTAAGGCTTCATCAGCCCATCCAGATACGCGCTGTTAGTTGCCACCCCGCTCAGCAGCTCACGGAAATAGATAACGTCAACGTCTTTGACGTCCTGTTCCGCCAGGAACTGGTATTCGACATCAGCGATGTCGTTTTTAGACAACTGCCAGGAGTAGAGCGCCTGGACGGCACACTCACGGGCGCGGCGACGAGCAGCAGGTTTCACGGATTTCCCCTTACAAAAAATCAGGCCTTAATGGCTTTCAATACATTAATCATTTCAAGCGCGGTCAGTGCAGCTTCTGCACCTTTGTTACCGGCTTTGGTGCCAGCGCGTTCGATGGCTTGTTCAATGCTTTCAGTGGTCAGCACGCCGAAGGCAACGGGAATACCGCTGTCATGGGCAACGCTTAACAGACCGTTGCTGGCACCGCCGGCAACGTATTCGAAGTGCGCAGTACCGCCACGAATCACGGTGCCGAGCGCGATAACCGCATCGTATTTGCCGGTTTTCGCCAACGCATCGGCGGCCAGCGGCAGCTCGTAAGCACCAGGCACCCAAACCACGGTGATGTTTTCGTCTTTCACCTGACCAATACGTTTCAGGGCGTCGATAGCACCTTCCAGCAGGCTGTCATTGATGAAGTTGTTAAAACGCGCGATGGTGATGGCGACGCGAGCGTCAGGAGTAGCAACGGCAGCTTCAATAATGTTCATAATCTTCCTTTACGGGTTCTGTTTAGCCCCGCAGGGGGGCGGATTTTATCATAATCTTTTCGTGACTGCTTACGTTTTACTGGCGACCGTAAACGGGCGTCAGGTGCAGGCACAAATCTGGGCCAACCTGCCGGACTTCGCTAAAGCTAAACTCCGGCACATCAGCAAGTTTTTCAAGGCCAGGAAGCGCACATAAACCACGTGCATCATTACCTAATAATTTTGGCGCGACGTAGACAATAAGCTCATCCACCAGGCCTGCCTGCAGCAGCGCACCGGCAAGCGTTGCCCCCGCCTCAACCCAGACAGAGTTCACCTGGCGTTTGCCAAGCTGCATCATTAGCACCACCAAATCAAGATGGCCGTTATGTTCCGGAACCAACAGCTGTTCGACGTTTTCCGGCCAGCTTTGCTCCTCTGCGTGGCTGCGTGCAAGCCAGGTTTGGCCCGGATTAACAATAAGTTGATGCTGCGGCGTCACGCGGTTTTGGCGGTCAACCACGATACGAATCGGCTGGCGCAAATCCTGTTGAGCATAAATCGCCTGGCTGGCGCTATCCAGCTCATCCCAGCGTACCGTTAATGACGGGTTGTCCGCCAGCACGGTGGCGCTGCTTGAGAGGATAGCGGCACTTTGTGCGCGCTGACGCTGCACATCGCGACGCGCCTGAGGAGAAGTAATCCACTGACTCTCCCCGCTTGCCATCGCGGTACGTCCGTCTAGCGAAGCACCGAGTTTAAGCTGGATAAACGGGAAGCCGGTGCGCATACGTTTCAGGAAGCCACGGTTCAGGGCTTCCGCCTCACTCATCATTAAGCCGTGACTGACTTCGATGCCCGCCTGCTGCAGGCGGTAGAGACCACGCCCGGCGACCTGCGGGTTGGGGTCCTGCATGGCGGCAACAACGCGGGAGACGCCTGCAGCAATTAAGGCATCACAGCATGGTGGCGTGCGGCCATGGTGGCTACAAGGTTCGAGCGTGACATAGGCCGTTGCGCCTCGCGCCTGCTCGCCCGCCATACGCAGGGCATGCACTTCCGCGTGAGGTTCACCGGCGCGGAAATGGAAACCTTCCCCGACAATTTCGCCGTCTTTGACGATCACGCAGCCGACATTCGGATTCGGTGCTGTGGTAAAACGTCCGCGCTTCGCCAGCTCAAGCGCACGAGCCATAAACTGTTCATCAAGGGACATCGGCATTAATCCTGTAAACGGGCGATTTCTTCACCAAACTCTTTGATATCTTCAAAGCTACGGTAGACTGAAGCGAAGCGAATATAGGCGACTTTATCCAGTTTCTTAAGCTGCTCCATCACCAGGTTGCCGATGAGTTTACTCGGGACTTCACGTTCGCCGGTTGCTCGAAGGTGCGACTTAATATGGCTGATGGCCATTTCCACGTCGTCTGAGTTAACCGGGCGCTTTTCCAGCGCTTTCAGGATGCCGCTGCGCAGCTTGTCTTCGTTAAACGGCTCGCGCACCTCATTGCTCTTCACGACTCTGGGCATCACCAGCTCAGCAACCTCAAAAGTCGTGAAGCGTTCGTGACAAACCAGGCACTGGCGCCGGCGGCGTACCGAGGAACCTTCACCCACCAGGCGAGAGTCAATAACTTTGGTGTCCACGGCGAAACAGAATGGGCAATGCATAGCGTTTCCTGCTGGGATTATAAAGATGAACAACAGTTTACCGCGAAGTCGCGGGAGTACAAAGACACCGCCGCCCAGGTGCAGTGAAATAAGGCCTTTTCAAGCAACAGGAACTACGCTTAAATCAGCAAACGGCAACAAGGAAAAAACAACCATGACAAAGACTTACCTAAGAATTATCCTGGTATCCAGCCTGATGAGTCTGTCCGCCTGCGCCCAGCAAACCGAAGTGCGTCAGATGCGCAGCCAGATTGGCTCGTTAAATCAGGAGATGACGAAGCTCAGCCAGCAGACGGTAAAACTGACTCAGCAAAATGCCCTCAACGCCAAATCAACCACCGGTGTCTACCTGCTCCCGGGTTCGAACACCCCAGCGCGCCTGAATAGCCAGCTCGGTAGCCTTAAAATGTCGCTGACGCATGTTGCGGCGGAAGCCAACGGCACTCGCGCCACGCTGCTGATTCAAAGCGAGTCTAACGATCCGCTGCCGGCATTTAGCGGCAAGGTTGAATGGGGCCAGATCCAGGGCACAACGGACAGCTTCCAGGAAGTTAACGTCCAGACGCAGCAAATCGACGCTCCAGCCAGTATTCTGGCGCCAAGCGATGTGTCCATTCCTCTGCGCCTGTCCGGCATTACGCCTGAGCAACTTGGCTTTGTGCGCGTTCACGATATTCAGCCGGTTTCTGCCGCACAGCCAGCGCCTGCACAGTAGCTCTCCACTCCCTTGCCAGGCAGGGGAGTTCGTCACACTCTTTCACACTGCCCGCACAATATGTGAAGCAAAGCTCTTCTTTCCTCCCGCCCCATAACGTGATATGCATCACAGTTATTTGTAACAGCCTGACGCTTGTTTGCGTAATTTGACGAAGCAGGTACAATCACGCCGTTTTTATTATGCGCAAACGTGAACGCAATCGATTACGCATATGAGAAGAATGTGAAATAGAACATATTTTTGTGAGCAGGGATTTCTATAATAGTCGCGCTGCAAAGGTCCTTCCCCTGAGACCGGCGGCCATGGATGACATCTCACATCCGCATCGCACCAAAATTACGTAAACAGTGGCTAAAAATATGAAAAAAATTATTCTGGCAGCCGGCACCGTTCTGGCGCTTTCCAGCTCTTTCTCTGCCAGCGCAGAAGAAGCAAAAAACAGCGAATACCTCTCCGACTGGTGGCACCAGAGCGTTAACGTTGTCGGCAGCTACCACACCCGTTTCGGGCCGCAGCTGCGTAACGATACCTACCTGGAATACGAAGCGTTCGCCAAAAAAGATTGGTTCGATTTCTACGGCTACGTGGATGCGCCAGTCTTCTTCGGCGGTAACACCCAGGCGAAAGGGATCTGGAACCACGGTTCCCCACTGTTTATGGAAATCGAACCTCGCTTCTCCATCGATAAGCTGACCGGCACCGATCTGAGCTTTGGTCCGTTCAAAGAGTGGTACTTCGCGAACAACTATATTTACGACATGGGTCGTAACCAGGCCAACCGCCAGAGCACCTGGTATATGGGTCTGGGTACCGACATCGATACCGGCCTGCCGATGAGCCTGTCGATGAACGTGTACGCCAAATACCAGTGGCAGAACTACGGTGCCTCTAACGAAAACGAGTGGGATGGTTACCGCTTCAAGGTGAAATACTTCGTACCGATTACCTCCCTGTGGGGCGGTAAACTGAGTTACATCGGTTTCACCAACGTTGACTGGGACTCTGACCTGGGCAACGACCAGTACCGCACCAACAACTCCGTTGCATCCAGCCACATCCTGTCGCTGAACTACGATCACCTGCACTATTCCTTCGTGGCCCGTTACTTCCATAACGGCGGCCAGTGGAAAGATGGCGATCAGCCGTTCTTCATGAACGAGCGCGTGAAGTCTACCGGCTTCGGCTACTACGTGGTTGTCGGTTACAACTTCTAACCGTCACAGCAGACAAAAAAACCGGCCTTCTGGCCGGTTTTTTATTTTCCAGGCAGGTAACCTTTGGCCTTCTGAAGAGCAATAAAGGCCTGGAGAGAACGATCGTGGCGCTCCTGATACACACGCCCGGTTAAACGAATATCCCGACAGCGATCCAGCCTGAAGCTGCGGTAATCATCCCGCGCCTCACACCAGGCGACCAGCAGCCAGACCTCACCCCAGAATGACAGCCCCAGCGGGTGAATATCTCTCTCCGTCGGCTCACCTTTCTCATCCTCGTACAACAGATGGACCACCTGGCATTTGTCGATGGCGGAATGAAACAGATCGAATCGGGCTTTCACCCGTGGGAATTTATTAAAATCCGGCGAGATGATACGACTGCGCTCGGCAACACGACGCTTTTCTGGCGTAAGCACGGCGAGGAGTTTTTCATGCACGGATTCTGCAGATTTCGCCAGCGCTTCTCCGCTCCAGGTCTGCACCATTCTTAACGCGGCAATCACCGCCTCCACTTCTGAGGAAGTCAGCATCAGAGGCGGAAGATCGTAGCCGGCCAGCAGGCGATAGCCGCAGCCCGCCTCCCCCTCTATCGGCACGCCGGATAAAGAAAGATCCCGAATATCGCGGTAGACAGTGCGCTCAGAGACTTCCAGCCGCTCGGCAAGCTGCGCAGCCGTGGTCAATCGCCTGCCGCGCAGGATCTGCACTATCTGAAATAATCGATCGGCTCTTCGGCTCATGAGGGTTCCGGGCAAAATTAAGCCTGCCAAAATGGCAGGCATTAATTAAGTATTGCGGCTTAAACCGGCTGGTGCAACCCCACCCGATTGCCCTCACTATCAATCATTAACGCTATCGTGCCGATATCATGGGGCAGCACCTGAGGACCAAAGTCCAGACTACCTCCCGCCGCTTCTACCTGCTGCAGCGCCTGGGCGATATCGGGCGTATACAGATAAATCACCGCGCCTTTATCTGAAGGGATAAACCGATCTCCCTTGACCAAAGCGCCGCCGGTGGCAGGTTGGTCATACGAAAATACAGCATTGTCCACGCCGGCCATCGTCTCGCGGCGAAATTCAGCGTTCAGTACTCGTTGGTAAAAGGTCATCGCGCGTTCCATATCGGAAACGGGGATCTCAAACCAGTTGATGATTGTGCTCATTGTTTTTCTCCTGTGCTGTCAGTAACCACGAGTCTACTGCCCCCCTCCTGACAGCATCCTGTCAGGAGAGAAACGCCTGGCGAAAAAAAACCGCAGCACGGTGGCTGCGGTTTATCAGGCTAAAGCAGGATTAAGGAAGAATAGACGGCTGATCCGCCCCTTCTTTCTCCACCTTCTGCTGCAGCATATGCTCACGCTTCATACCCAGCTTCAACGCCAGCGCAGAGGCGACGTAGATAGAGGACGCGGTACCGATGGACACACCGATAAGCATCGTCAGGGAGAAGCCTTTCAGCAACGCGCCACCGAAAAGATACAGCATCAGAATAACCACTAACGTGGTGCCAGAAGTGATCAACGTACGGTGCAGGGTCTGAGTCAAGGAGACGTTAAAGATTTCGTAAGGCGTTCCGCGGCGGATCTTGCGGAAGTTTTCACGAATACGGTCCGAAACCACGATGCTGTCGTTCAGCGAGTAGCCGATAACCGACATCAATGACGCAACGATAGTCAGGTCAATTTCGATGTGGAATAGCGACAGCACGCCCAGGGTGATAATCACATCGTGAGCAAGAGAGATAACGACCCCGGCAGCCAGACGCCACTCAAAGCGGAAACCGACGTACACCAGGATGGAAATCAGCGCAACCAGCAGCGCCATAGCGCCGTTTTGAGCCAGATCGGCACCGACGCTCGGGCCAACAAACTCAATACGTTTTACGGCTGCATTTTGGTTGGTTGCTTCGTTAATCACGCTAACAACCTTGCTGCCCAGAATCTGGCCGCCAGCTTCGCCTTTAGCAGGCGGCATGCGTACCATGATGTCACGGCTGCTACCGAAGTTCTGCACCAGCGGCTCTTCAAAACCCGCTTTCTGCAGCGAAGCACGCATTTCATCAAGATCGGCCGGTTTTTCCAGCCCGATTTCGATCACCGTTCCCCCAGTAAAATCCAGGCCCCAGTTGAAACCTTTCACGCCGATAATCACGACGGAAAGGATCAGCAGGATACCGGAGATGCTGAAGGCCCAGTAATCCCAGCGCATAAAGTCATGAACTTTACGGCCGTAGTTCAATTGTTCAACAGTATATTCCTGTGCCACAACGCACTCCTCAGATAGACAGCTTGTTGATGCGTTTGCCGCCATACAACAGGTTCACAATGGCACGAGTCCCGACGATTGCAGTAAACATCGAGGTTGCAACACCAATACCGGTGGTGATCGCAAAACCTTTGATTGCCCCGGTGCCCACGGCATACAGGATGATAACTTTGATAAGCGTAGTGATGTTGGCATCAAAGATGGAGCTGAACGCGCCTTTGTAACCTTCATCAATCGCCTGCTGGATAGTACGCCCGTTGCTGATCTCTTCTTTGATACGCTCATTGATCAGTACGTTCGCATCCACCGCTACCGCAAGGGTTAAGACAATCCCCGCGATACCCGGCATGGTCAACGTTGCGCCCGGCAGCAGGGACATAATCCCCACAATCAACACCAGGTTAGCCAGCAGTGCAGAGGTCGCAATCAGGCCAAACTTCTTATAGAAGAACAGCATGAAGATGATGGAGACCACCAGACCGGCCAGACACGCTTCCAGACCCTGCTTGATGTTTTCCAGACCCAGCGTTGGACCGATAGTGCGCTCTTCAACAATCTGAATCGGCGCAATCAGCGCGCCCGCACGCAGCAGCAAAGACAGCTGGCGAGCTTCATTCGGATTGCTGATACCGGTGATGCGGAAGCTGTTACCCAGGCGAGACTGAATGTTCGCAACGTTGATAACTTCTTCTTCTTTCACCAGAACAGCACGACCATTCGCGTCTTTCTTACCGCTGTCCTTGTACTCCACAAACAGCGTCGCCATCGGCTTGCCGATATTGTCTTTTGTGAAGTTAGACATGATGTTACCGCCAGCGCTATCCAGGGAAATATTTACCTGAGGCTGGTTGTATTCATCCATGCTGGACGTGGAGTCGGTGATATGGTCACCGGTCAGGATCACGCGTTTGTACAGCACAACGGGCTGCCCTTCGCGAGTCTGCTTCACCTCCGAGTCACCCGGGACACGGCCTGCGGCAGCAGCCGAGGAATCAACGTTGGTGTTAACCAGGCGGAATTCCAGCGTTGCAGTCGCGCCAAGAATTTCTTTAGCACGCGCGGTGTCCTGAATACCCGGAAGTTCAACCACGATACGGTCAGCCCCCTGGCGCTGTACCAGCGGTTCAGCGACACCAAGCTGGTTTACACGGTTACGCAGGATTGTAATGTTCTGCTGTACCGCATATTCGCGAGCTTCGCTCAGACGGGCGTCGCTCATCACGGCGCGCAGCGTATTGCTTCCCTGGGTTGAGAACACCAGATCACGATGACGAGAAGAGAGGTAATCTCTTGCAGAGTCACGCGATGCGGCATCACGGAAGACAATGTCTACACCGTAATTATCGGCTTTACGCACGTTTGTGTAGGCAATGCCCTTGTCACGCAGGTCACTGCGCAGGCCATCGATGTTTTGTTCCTGGAGTTTGCCAAGCGCTGTGTCCATATCCACTTCCATCAGGAAGTGAACACCACCGCGCAGGTCAAGACCGAGTTTCATCGGGTTTGCGCTGATAGCGGACATCCAGCGAGGGGTGGCAGGAGCAAGGTTAAGCGCCACGACATAGTTGTCGCCCAGCACGCTCATCAGCGCTTCACGCGCACGCAGCTGGGTATCAGTAGAGTCGAAGCGAGCGAGAATGGCGCCCTCTTCCAGTGCCACAGATTTAGCGGTGATTTTTTCTTGTTTTAAGGTGTTTTCGACCTGGATCAGCGTTTGTTCACTGGCGGCGGCACCGCGCACGCCAGTTAACTGAACTGCCGGATCCTCACCATACAGGTTGGGAAGCGCATACAGCAGACCAATCGCAAGTACGACGATCAGCATGATGTACTTCCACAAAGGATAACGGTTTAACACGTGTAGTTCCCTTAGGGAAAACGAAAATTACAGCGCCTTCATGGTGCCTTTCGGCAGAACGGCAGCTACGAAATCACGCTTGATAACCACTTCGGTGGTGTCGTTCAGCGCGATAACAACATAGCCAGTTTCAGCTACTTTCGTTACGCGACCAACCAGACCACCGTTAGTCAGCACTTCGTCTCCTTTAGAGATGGAGTCCATCAGTTTTTTATGCTCTTTGGTGCGCTTTTGCTGCGGACGCAGGATCATAAAATAGAAAATCAGGCCGAACACCACCAGCATAAGAATCAAAGAGTACGGGCTACCCTGCGCTGGAGCACCTGTTGCAGCTACCGCATCAGAAATGAAAAAGCTCATCAAAATTCCCTCATTATTAAATTAATCAACGTTCAAAGGTGGAACTGGCTTACCTGTCCGCTCGTAAAAATCCGTCACGAAGTGCTCTAATTTACCCTCTTCAATGGCCTTGCGTAAACCAGCCATTAAACGCTGATAATAGCGCAGGTTATGAATGGTATTCAGACGGGCGCCCAGTATTTCGTTGCAACGGTCAAGATGATGCAAGTAGGCACGTGAATAATTGCGACACGTATAGCAATCACACTCTGCATCCAGCGGTGCAGTATCATCCTTATGCTTAGCATTGCGGATTTTTACCACGCCGTCCGTCACAAACAGGTGACCGTTACGCGCATTACGAGTAGGCATGACGCAATCGAACATATCGATACCGCGACGTACCCCTTCAACCAGGTCTTCCGGTTTACCTACGCCCATCAGGTAACGTGGTTTGTCGGCAGGAATTTGCGGGCAAACATGCTCCAGAATACGGTGCATATCTTCCTTCGGCTCTCCTACCGCCAGGCCGCCGACAGCGTAGCCATCAAAGCCAATCTCTACCAGACCTTTTACCGAGATATCGCGTAAATCTTCGTAAACACTGCCCTGAATAATACCGAACAGCGCATTTTTATTCCCAAGAGAATCAAAGCGATCGCGGCTACGTTGCGCCCAACGCAGCGACATTTCCATAGAACGCTTCGCGTAATCCCAGTCAGCCGGGTACGGCGTACATTCGTCGAAGATCATGACGATGTCAGAACCGAGGTCGTACTGAATTTCCATGGATTTTTCAGGATCGAGGAAAATTGGGTCGCCGTTGATCGGATTGCGGAAGTGGACGCCTGCTTCCGTTATCTTACGGATATCGCCAAGGCTGAACACCTGGAAACCACCTGAATCCGTTAAGATTGGTCCCTTCCACTGCATAAAGTCATGCAGGTCCCCGTGCAGCTTCATGATTTCCTGGCCAGGACGAAGCCATAAATGGAAGGTATTCCCCAGAATAATCTGCGCGCCTGTGGCTTCAACTTCTTCTGGCGTCATCCCTTTTACCGTACCGTAGGTGCCCACCGGCATAAAGGCCGGGGTTTCGACGGTGCCACGCTCAAAGACGAGGCGGCCGCGACGGGCACGGCCGTCGGTGGTATCTAATTCAAATTTCACATTTCCTCCAGCACCAGAGAAACAGTCTGGTGAGTCAATTAACGCCGTGGGCGGTGCTCGCGGCGGAATATTTAGGGGCAGGTTTGACCCTCACCCCAACCCTCTCCCTGGAAAGGAGAGGGAGAAAAAATAAGACCTGCATCGTCCCGTCTCCCTCGAGGAGAGAGGTTGCCCTTTGTTATTCCCTCTCCCCCTTTGGGGAAAGGGTCAGGGTGAGGGGAGATGACTCCCCCGGGCGCTCGTTAATTGCCTGCGGGTTACAGGTAATAAACATCGCATCGCCGTAGCTAAAGAAGCGGTATTCCGCCTTCACCGCCTCGTGATAGGCGTGCATCGTGTTTTTATACCCGGCAAATGCGGAGACCAGCATGATCAACGTAGACTCCGGCAGGTGGAAGTTCGTCACCAGCGCGTCGATAACGTTGTACTGATAGCCAGGATAGATAAAGATTTGCGTATCGCCGAAGAAGGGCTCGATGAGGTCATTTTTAGCGGCCTGAGCGGCACTTTCCAGCGAGCGTACCGACGTCGTGCCTACCGCAATCACGCGGTTACCGCGCGCCTTACAGGCCGACACCGCGTCGACAACATCCTGCGGTACTTCAGCATACTCAGAGTGCATGATGTGGTCTTCAATGCTGTCCACGCGTACCGGCTGGAAGGTCCCTGCGCCCACGTGCAGCGTGACAAACGCCATCTCTATGCCTTTATTACGCAGTTTTTCCAGCAGCGGCTCGTCAAAATGCAGACCCGCCGTCGGCGCGGCTACGGCACCGGGTTTCTGGCTGTAAACCGTTTGATAAAGCTCACGGTCTGATTCTTCATCAGGGCGATCGATATACGGCGGCAGCGGCATATGGCCGATGCTGTTCAGGATATCCAGCACGCCGCGTTCGTCGTTAAACTCGACTTCAAACAGCGCGTCGTGGCGAGCAACCATGGTGGCGTGTACGCTTTCATCATCGCCCAGCAGCAGTGCTGCTCCTGGTTTAGGTGCTTTTGAAGCGCGAATATGTGCCAGAATGCGTTTATCATCAAGCATACGCTCGACCAACACTTCAATTTTACCGCCGCTGGCTTTACGGCCAAACAGACGAGCCGGGATAACCCGGGTGTTATTGAAGACCAGCAGGTCGCCGGGGTTGAGCTTGTCGAGCAGATCGGTGAAAGTGCCATGCGTGAGTGCGCCCGTCGGCCCGTCCAAAGACAGCAAACGGCAGCTGCTGCGCTCGGCTTGCGGATAATGAGCAATCAGGGATTCAGGCAATTCAAAGGAAAAATCAGCAACACGCATGGTATAGCACTCAGACTTAAAAACAGGCGGCTTAGTCTAGTGGCAGGGGGCTTTCCCTGCAACACGTTTACCCCGCTCAGGCCGTTTTAAAGCCATAAATGGAATAACTATTCGATGAATTTTCTCGCCCACCTGCATCTTGCTCATCTGGCCCAAAGTTCACTGCTGGGAAATTTGCTGGCGGATTTCGTGCGCGGCAGCCCGGACGACAGCTTTTCGCCCGAGGTCGTGGCCGGTATTTATATGCACCGCCGGGTTGATTCTCTGACGGACGGCCTGCCGGAAGTGGCCCTTGCGCGCGGCTGGTTTAGCCCAAAAACGCGGCGCGTTTCGCCCATTTCGCTGGATGTCATGTGGGATCACTTTCTGTCCCGCCACTGGGCAACCGTCTGCCCTGATATCGAGCTTGAAGATTTTATCGCCTACGCCCGAGGGCAAATCGAGCCCAGGCTGGACGACATGCCGCCGCGTTTCATTAACCTTAATAACTATTTATGGCGTGAACGCTGGCTGGAGCGTTACCGTGAGATGAGCTTTATTTCTAATGTTCTCAACGGCATGGCAAGCCGTAGACCCAAACTCGATGCTTTGCGAGACTCGTGGCACGACCTTGACACTCATTATGACAAGCTGGAGGAGCTATTCTGGCAGTTTTACCCCCGCATGATGGTGATGGCAGAACAAAAAAATTTGTGATCGTTCTCGGTTCACGTTACAACATCTTGCCCTTTTATAAAAAAGGGCTATCTTGGTTACCGGCATCGCTCTAATCGAGTTTTTGATAGCCAAAACCTATCTGATCGATTGGCAAGATGCCATTGAGCTACATGGAATGGAGCCCCTATACTCCCCCCGTTGCGTTAACATTCACTTTAACAAAATTAACAGGAGTACATATGGTCCTGGTTACTCGTCCAGCCCCTGACTTTACCGCTGCTGCCGTTCTGGGCAATGGCGAAATCGTTGAAAACTTCAACTTCAAAAAACACACCAACGGTAAAGCCACCGTTGTGTTCTTCTGGCCAATGGACTTCACCTTCGTTTGCCCGTCTGAACTGATTGCGTTCGACAAGCGTTACGAAGAATTCCAGAAACGTGGCGTAGAAGTCGTTGGTGTATCTTTTGACTCCGAGTTCGTTCACAACGCATGGCGTAAAACCCCGGTTGATAAAGGCGGCATCGGCGAAGTGAAATACGCGATGGTTGCTGACATCAAACGTGAAATCCAAAAAGCTTACGGTATCGAACATCCGGACGCTGGCGTTGCGCTGCGCGGCTCCTTCCTGATCGACAAAGCCGGTATCGTTCGCCACCAGGTCGTTAACGACCTGCCGCTGGGCCGTAACATCGATGAAATGCTGCGTATGGTTGACGCGCTGCAGTTCCACGAAGAGCACGGCGAAGTGTGCCCGGCTCAGTGGGAAAAAGGGAAAGAAGGCATGAACGCGTCTCCGGATGGCGTTGCTAAGTACCTGAGCGAGAACGTTGCTAAGCTGTAATCGCTAAGCAAGTTTGAAGAAAAGGCCGCGAATGCGGCCTTTTTTGTTTTTTGCTGCCTACACGCTCCGCCATACGGCAGCAGAAACCGCGGGCAGCGCCAGTTCTCGGCTATCAAGCACGGCTTCGCCTTCGAGCTGCGTCCAGGCCCTGCCGCTCAGCAGGGCATCCCATGGCAGCGCGACCCTTACTGTACTACCGCGATTTATTGCCACCAGCACGCGCTCGTTTTGATAAACACGAACAAACACCACGACATCGTTTTCCGCATAGATAACCCGGCAACCTCCCTGGCGTAGCGCCCGGCTTTGCTTACGCAGTTTGCCAAGCCGTTGATAAAGTGCCAGCAGTTCTAAATCCTGATCCTGCTTGTTCCACGGGAAGGGCCTGCGGCAGAAAGGATCGTTGTTTCCATCCAGACCGACCTCATCACCATAGTAGATGCACGGAACACCGGGCCAGCCATAAAGCCAAATGACAGCCAGCGGCAGCCGCGCAACGTCTTTACCGAGAATCGACTTAAAACGGGCGGTGTCGTGACTGTCGAGCTGGTTAAACATGCGCAGCTGCTGCTGATGGGAAAGCGCCGAACGATACTCTTCCATCCACGCCATACAGGTTTGCGCATCAATATGCTGAGGATCATAAGAGATGTCGGTGTTTGCCAAAAAACCCCAAAGCGGGAAAGTAAAACCGCGATAGTTCATTGCGGCATCTTCGGCATCCGCCTGCAGCCACTGGCGAGCATCGCCAAAATGCTCACCCAGGACGTAAGCATCCGGTTTTGTCTCTTTCGCCGCGCGAGTGATACCGCCGACATGCAGAAGGTTATTTTTTGCTCCGCCGGCTTCGCCCAGCATATGCACAACGTCCAGCCGCCAGCCGTCAATGCCCCATGGCTCGCGCAGCCAGTAACGCACAATACTTTGCTCGCTGCGGTAAATTTCGTCTACCAGCGTAGCCGAACGGTAGTCTAGCTTGGGCAAACTTGAATAACCCAGCCAGTCCAGCGCCAACCCCTGGTCCGAGAAGCTGTACCATTCACGCCACGGAGACTGTGGGTTATGGCAGGCTCCATTGTCGCTCTGCTGATGTCGGTCAAACCACGCGTGCGTATCACCGCTGTGGTTAAAAACCCCATCCAGCATCAGCTTCATACCCTGCTTGCGCGTATTTTCTCTTAACCGCAGAAAAGCGGCGTCTCCGCCAAACTGTTCGTCAACCTGGCGGTAGTCCTGAGTATCGTATTTATGCACGCTCGGTGCGGTAAAAATCGGGTTCAGGTAAAGCGCGGTAACGCCAAGCTTTGTCAGGTAGGGCAGCTTCTCGCTGATGCCATCCAGATCGCCACCGTAAAACGTTGATCCTCCGGCTTCACCATTAAGCGGCTCATCCCATGTCCGCCGCACAATCTCGTGTCCTGCCGCATGATGAAAGTAAACACTATCCTGTTCCGGTCGGCGGTTTTCTCCTCGGGCAAAACGGTCCGGGAAGATCTGGTAAAACACCTGATCCTGCACCCAATCAGGGCCGGTATCCGGCGTATCAAAAGCAAACTGCTCAAGCCGGGCCGGCGGCGTTGCACGAAATCCCTGGGGCGTGAACCAGCGCTGCCTGTCCAGCCAGAGCAGTTTAAAAGTGTAGCGGCGGCGTGGCTGGCCTTCAGAAGTGTCAATCGTCCCCTTCCAGGCGACGACGCCCTCGAGAGGAGGAGTCTTCTGCCGCACCATCACCAATGAAATTTCTTCGTTATCCTTTTCGCCACGCAGAACGACTTTCTCCGGTAACGCCTCGCCCGCAAGCCATAACGTAATGATCAAGCTTTGTTCACGCGTCTGAACAAACGGCGCCACCGGAAGGTGCCAGGCATTCAACATAGTAACTTTCCCATCGCTTAAAAATGACGCCACCTTGCCATAGCATAAGGGTTTATCACTCATCATTCCGGGTTAATTTGGGGGAGGATGGGAGGGGCGGAGATAGGAATAATTTGCCCCCTCCCCCCGGCCCTCTCCCCAAAGGGGCGACGGGGAAAAACGAGAGAGAGGATAGCGCTATTTATCCCCTCTCCCTTTCAGGGAGAGGGTTAGGGTGAGGGTAAAAATCAGAAGCAACGTTCCGCGACTAAACTGGCAACTACTGCGCGTTAACCCGGCGCTTAACAATCCAGCCGATAAGCAGCAGCGCAATCCAGCCGCAACCCACGTACAGTGAAATGCGGGTTTCCGGGTGGTAGCCAATCAGCGCAATGATAAACACGAGGAACACCAGGCCAATCACTGTCGTGATAACGCCGCCGGGAACAGGGAACTTCAGCGCTTTCGCCTCTTCCGGCGACAGGCGGCGACGGAAGGCAATCTGCGACAGCAGGATCATTATCCACACCCACACGGTGGCAAAGGTCGCCAGCGACGCAATCACCAGGAAGACGTTTTCCGGCATGATGTAGTTAAGGTAAACCGCCAGCAGCAGCGCACAGGCCATCACGACGACCGTGACCCACGGAATCCCATTGCGAGAGGTTTTAGCAAACACCTTAGGCGCGCTGCCCTGCTCAGCCATACCATGCAACATACGGCCTACGCCGAACACATCGCTGTTAATTGCCGAGAGAGAAGCGGTGATAACCACAAAGTTCAGAATACCGGCCGCCGCAGTGATGCCCATATGCTGGAACGTCATCACAAACGGGCTGCCTTCGGTGCCCACGTGGTTCCAAGGATAGATAGACATGATGACAAACAGTGTCCCCACATAGAACACCAAAATACGCAGCGGTACGGAGTTGATGGCGCGTGGAATGGACTTCTGCGGATCTTTCGCTTCCCCCGCGGTGATGCCGATAATCTCAATCCCACCGTAGGCAAACATCACCATTTGCAGCGACATAATCATACCGAGCCAGCCGTTGCTGAAGAAGCCGCCGTTGCTCCATAGATTATGGATACCGGTCGCCTGACCACCGTTACCAATGCCCCAGACAATAATGCCGATCCCGGCAATAATCATGATGATAATGGTGGCAACCTTGAAGAAGGAGAACCAGAACTCCAGCTCGCCGAACACCTTAACGCTCATCAGGTTAATGGCACAGATGATCAGCACCACGCTCAACACCCACACCCAATGTGGCACCGCTGGGAACCAGACGCTCATATAAATCCCGAACGCGGTCACGTCGGCAATGGCGACAATCAAAATCTCGAAGCAGTATGTCCAGCCGGTAATGTAGCCGGCCAGCGGCCCAAGGTTGTCCTGGGCATAACGGGAAAACGAGCTGGCAGCCGGGTTGTGCACCGACATTTCGCCCAGCGCACGCATGATGATATAGGCCGCCACGCCGCCGATAATATACGCCAGCAGCACGCTTGGCCCCGCCATCTTAATGGCGTCCGCCGACCCGTAAAACAGTCCAGTGCCAATCGCCGACCCCAGCGCCATAAATCGAATGTGCCGGGTGCTCAAACCGCGCTTGAGCTTGTTGGTGTTTTCCATTAATCCAGTACCACGCTTTACAATAAAAAAACCACGGAGAGCGACTCCGTGGTTACATAGCAATCAACACGTTAGTGGGCGGCGGAGGTAACCTGGCGCCCTGCTGCACGATCCCAGACAGCGGTAATAACTATCATTGCCACGGTAGGCAGCAGCCAGGCCAGCCCCTGATCGGCCAGCGGCAGATGCGCGGCCCAAGCTGGCAGCATATCGCTAATTGCCGAAGCCTTGATGCCATCAATAATACCAAACAGCAGGCTTATCAGCATCGCCGGCGCAATAACGCGGGTGGAATTATGCCACCACGGGCGGGTAAAGCTCAGCACCACCAGTGCGATACAAGGCGGGTAGATTGCCGTCAGCACCGGGATAGAAATCTGAATCAGATGGCTCAGGCCCAGGTTGGACACCACCATCGAGAACAGGCCGAGGATAAACACCAGAGAGCGATAAGAGAGCGGCAGATACTGGCTAAAGAACTCCGCACAGGCGCAGGTCAGGCCAACTGCGGTCACCAGGCAGGCCAGGAAAATCAGCGCCGCGAGGAAGAAGCTACCGGCACCGCCAAAGGTGTGGGCCACATAAGCATGCAGAATAGCCGCGCCGTTTGCATTCTGGCTGACCAGGTTCGCACTGTCGGAACCGAGATGGAACAGCGCCAGGTAGATAATCGTCAGGCCAATACCGGCAATCAGGCCAGCCCAGATAGTGTAGCGGGTCAGCAGGCGAGACTCCGTCACGCCGCGAGAGCGTGCGGCGTTAACGATAACAATACCGAACACCAGCGAAGCCAGGGTATCCATCGTCAGGTAGCCGTTAACAAACCCGTTAGAGAAGGCTGCATTCTGGTAAGCCTCGGTCGCCGTGCTCAGGCCACCGGCTGGCCACAGGAGCGCGCCGGCAGACAGGATCAGCAGCGCGATGATTTTCACCGGCGCCAGTACGTGGCCTACGGTATCCAGCAGCTTGCCAGGATAAAGAGAGATACCAATCACCAACGCGAAGTACACCAGGCTATAGATAAACAGCGGCATATCACCCATACCGGTCAGCGGGGCAATTCCCACTTCAAAGGAGACGGTGGTGGTACGCGGCGTGGCAAACAGCGGCCCAACGGCCAGATAGCAAACGGTCGCCAGCAAGATACCGGCGCGGCGGCCAATCGGCGAGCTGAGGCTATCAATGCCGCCGCCCACGCGCGCGATCGCCACGATAGTCAGAACGGGTAGACCGACCGCGGTCACCAGGAAGCCAAGCGCCGCCGTCCAGACGTGTTCGCCAGCCTGTAAGCCAACCATAGGGGGAAAAATAATATTGCCCGCGCCCACAAACAGCGCAAAGGTCATAAAGCCCAATGCGATGATGTCACGAGATTTTAAATGATAGGTCATAAAATAATGCAGCCTGTGGATGTGTGGTGTTGAAAAAATTCAAATTTTTCACCGTCAGTTGTTCCAATCAACATTCGGTAAAAACGCGGTTATTACCGGTAACGACAGCGGAATATGCTTCTCCAGATCGGTGGCGAAGAATAGTTAGTCGAATTACCACGCAATTTCAGTCGGTCTGGTAATAACAGGGGGCAATTAAAACGCTTATAGCGTTTGAAGGCAAGAAGGGATCGGGAAACCAGAAAGATATCCTTTTAAAATACGGATAACCAGTGAATAAAGTTGATTATGCGCTTTTGTTATGGCTTATCATTCGGACAAAAAAGCATCAATTCGATATTCAGCACTTAACGAGTGGTGGAAATACAAACAAAAAAGGCCAGAAAACTGGCCTGTGGAAAGTGAAATTGACGGCAGGGGCAAATTAATGTGCCGCCACCGCAGCATCATGGGCAATTAATCGCTCAGGGAGGATAAATGAGAACGTTGCCCCCTGCCCCGGCTGGCTTTCAATGTCCAGTCGCGCATCATGATGGCTGAGAGCATGTTTCACAATTGCCAGCCCAAGCCCGCTTCCTCCCGTTTGGCGCGAGCGGGCTTTGTCCACCCGGTAGAAACGCTCGGTCAGGCGCGGAATATGCTCGGCAGAAATCCCGGTCCCGGTATCTTTAACGCTAAACGCCGCGCCGTGAGGCAAACGCCTCCAGGTAACGGTGATATGCGTTCCTGCAGGCGTATGGTTTACAGCGTTGTAGACCAGGTTGGAAATGGCGCTGCGCAGTTGCTCTTCATTACCGTAAACCTGTAGCCCTGACTCAACGTTAAAAGTGAGCGTATGCTTTTGCTGGCTTAGCGTCTGCGCTTCGCGCTCAACGACCCGCAGCATAAGCGGGACGTCGATTTTCTCGTTCATTGAAATCGCCGGTGCCGCTTCAATTCTCGACAAGGTTAGCAACTGTTTGACCAGCCCTTCCATACGTGACGTTTGTTCACGCATGGTATGCAACGCCTTATCCTTGAGCGGCCCTTCCAGCGCCTGATCCTGCATCATTTCCAGATACCCCTGCAATACGGTTAGCGGGGTACGCAATTCATGACTGACGTTGGCAAAGAAGTTTCGTCTGGCCCCTTCAAGCTGGTGCATCTGGGTAACATCCCGCGCGACCATCAGCCACTGCCCGTCGGCATAAGGCATAACGCGAAATTCAAGGTGGCGCCCGCTGTTCAATACCAGCGTAAGCGGGCGAGTAAACTGCTGCTTTGCGACGTATTGCGTGAATTCAGGGTAGCGCAGGAGGTTGAGGATATTTTGGCCATTATCATCCGGCCAGCGCAGGCCAAGCAGCTGCTGAGCCAGGCCGTTACACCAAAAAATGGTGCCTTCTTCGGTGGTCAACACCACCGCGTCGGGCAGGGATTCCGCTCCACTGCGAAAACGTTTGATCAGATTACCTAACTCTTTACGGCGTTTTTTATTGCGCAACTGCATCTGGTGCAGCCCGTAAAGCAGCGGTTCCCAGCTCCCGCTCCCCGGAGGAGGCGTCATGCTGCGATCAACCCATAGCCACCAGGAGAGACGGAGCAAGTTCCAGAAATGCCAGCTCAACAGGGAAGTCACTGCCGCCAGTAGAAACCACGGCAGATGGCCAAAAATCAATCCGAGAATAGCCGCCGGTAAACAACAGAGCATGAGCTCCAGTACCAGCCTTTTCCATGACAGCCGTTCCAGCACGCGTCACGCTCCTGTAAGCATCTTAAAAACGGGTTGAAAAACGATAACCCGTGCCGCGAACTGTTTGCACCATTTTGTCATGACCACTTGTTTCCAAAGCTTTGCGCAGGCGGCGAATATGCACGTCTACGGTACGGTCCTCAACGTAAACGTTAGTCCCCCACACGTTATTAAGTAGCTGTTCACGGCTGTAAACGCGCTCCGGGTGAGTCATAAAGAAGTGTAACAGCTTAAATTCGGTTGGCCCCATGTCGAGCGGCTCTTCACCGGTCATCACGCGGTGTGAGGACGGGTCAAGGCTGAGGCCCTGCATCTCTATCACCTCTTCCACCGCCATCGGTGAAATACGGCGCATTACCGCTTTAATACGCGCAACCAGCTCCTTTGGCGAAAACGGCTTGGTGATGTAGTCATCGGCACCGACCTCAAGACCGCGGACGCGATCTTCTTCTTCGCCACGCGCGGTTAACATCATCACCGGGATCTCGCGGGTCAATGCTTCGCGCTTAAGGTGCTTGATGAACTGGATCCCGGAGCCGCCTGGCAGCATCCAGTCCAGCAGGATCAGATCGGGGAAAGGTTCAATCAGCAGGTTAACCGCGCTGTCATAATCTTCCGCCTCTACCGACTGGAAGCCATTTTGCTCGAGCACAAAGCTCACCATTTCACGAATCGGAGCTTCATCTTCTACGACTAAAATGCGTCTCGCCATGATTTACCCTGTTGAAAAGAGACCATCTCTTATTAATTGTGCGCCAGTATGCGTCAGATTTGTGACAGATTTATGAAAAAGATTACGGCCAGATATTTCACCTTTTTGAATTATGACAGCCACAGATTTTTGCTGACGGTTACGCTTCTGACTCAATAGCTTATAATCGGTCATTCGCCTCTTTGCCATGGGACAGGTTATGCGCATTCTCCACACATCAGACTGGCACCTCGGCCAAAACTTCTATACCAAAAGCCGGGCGTCTGAACACCAGGCCTTTCTCGACTGGCTGCTAAACGCCGCGCTTGAGCATCAGGTGGACGCGATTATTGTCGCGGGGGACATCTTTGATACCGGCTCGCCGCCGAGCTACGCCCGCGAAATGTATAACCGCTTTGTGGTACAGCTGCAGGCCACCGGCTGCCAGCTTGTGGTGCTGGCGGGTAACCACGATTCCGTTGCCACACTTAACGAATCCCGCGAGCTGCTGGCCTGCCTGAATACCCGGGTGATTGCCAGCGCCCGCCACCAAAAAGACGAGCAGGCGCTGGTCCTTAATCAAAAAGACGGCACGCCTGGCGCTATCCTGTGCCCTATTCCGTTCCTTCGCCCACGCGACATTCAAAGCAGCCAGGCCGGGCTGTCCGGCCATGAAAAACAGCGCTCCTTAATGGAAGCCATCAGCGAACATTATCAGCACTGCTATGAGGCTGCCGTTGCCCTGCGAGGTGACAGACCGCTGCCGATTGTCGCCACCGGGCACCTGACCACCGTTGGCGTAACGAAATCCGACGCGGTTCGCGACATTTATATCGGCACGCTGGACGCTTTCCCGGCGCAGCACTTCCCGCCCGCCGACTACATCGCGCTCGGGCATATTCATCGCGCACAGAAAATCGGCGGTAGCGAGCATATTCGCTACAGCGGCTCGCCGATTCCGCTGAGCTTCGACGAAACCGGCAAAGCAAAAAGCGTGTTTCTCGTCGAGTTTAGCGGCGCTGCGCTGGCCAGCGTCGAACCGCTGGAGGTCCCCATCAGCCAGCCACTGGCCATCGTCAAAGGCTCGCTGCGCGAAATTGAGCAGAAGCTTGAGCAGTGGCGAAACGCGCCGACTGAACCGAAAGTCTGGTTGGATATCGAAATCGCCACCGATGAATATCTGCACGACATGCAGCGCCAGGTACAGGCGCTGACCGACGATTTACCGGTTGAAGTCGTCCTGCTTCGCCGCAGCCGCGAACAGCGCGAACGGGTGATTGCCAGCCAGCATAAAGAGACGCTGAGCGAGTTAAGCGTTGAAGAGGTTTTTGAGCGGCGGCTGAGTCAGGAAGGAACCAGCGAGGAACGCGCCGCCAGGCTAAGAACGCTGTTTGCCCAAACCCTTTCAGATTTGCACCAGCAGGAGGACCAGGCATGAAGATCCTCAGCCTGCGGTTAAAAAACATCAACTCCCTGAAAGGCGAGTGGAAAATTGATTTCACCCAGGAGCCTTTCGCCAGCAACGGGCTGTTTGCCATCACCGGCCCGACGGGCGCGGGAAAAACTACCCTATTGGACGCTATTTGCCTGGCGCTTTACCACAAGACGCCTCGCCTCAGCACCGTTTCGCAGTCGCAAAACGACCTGATGACCCGGGACACCGCAGAGTGCCTGGCAGAAGTCGAATTTGAAGTCAAAGGCGTTGGCTACCGGGCGTTCTGGAGCCAGAACCGCGCCCGTAACGCGGCAAACGGCAACCTCCAGGCACCGCGCGTAGAGCTGGCCCAAATCAGCGACGGCCAAATCCTCGCCGATAAAATTAAAGACAAGCTTGAGATTGTCGCCTCGCTGACCGGGCTGGACTACGATCGCTTCACCCGCTCGATGATGCTCTCCCAGGGGCAGTTTGCCGCCTTTTTAAACGCCGATGCCAACGACCGCGCCTCGCTGCTTGAAGAGCTGACCGGCACGGAGATTTACGGCACCGTTTCCGCCGCAGTGTTTGAAAATCATAAGCAAATCAAAAGCCGCTTTGAAAACCTGCTGGCTCAGGCTTCAGGTGTTGCACTATTGAATGAAGAGCAGCAACAGCAGCTTACGGAAAGTTTGCAGGCGCTCACTCTGGAAGAGAAAAAGCTGTCCGGGGAACACCAACAGCAGCAGCAACATCAGCACTGGCTCAGCCAGCTCGCCCGGCTCACCACCGACAAAGCCCAAAAGCAGCAGGCGCTGGACGCAGCCAATCAGTCGCTCAAAGCCGCAGAGCCGATGCTGGCGAAGCTGACCCGCGCCTTGCCTGCCGAAAAACTGCGCCCTCACTGGCAGCGACTGCAGGAAAAGCAGCAGACGTTAAGGCAAAACGGCGAAGCCGCAGAGAAAGTGAATACCCGCTTACAGCAGCTCACCGTTCGTCGCCAGCAAACCCGTCTGTTAGCCGCCGAACAGGCTCAAAAGCTTCAGTCGGAAGCACAGCATGTACAGGAATGGCTCGCGGCCAATGACCGCTATCGCCTGTGGGGCGCAGAGCTGACGGGCTGGCGCATGGCGTTTACCCAGCAGCAGCGCGACGAAAAACAGCTGACTGAGCTAAAGCAGGCGCGAGAAGCCAGCCGGCAAAAACTACAGGCGCTGCCGGAGCCAAAGCTTAGCCTTTCTCCTGATGAAGTAAGTGCTCATTTACAGCGAATGCTGGCAACCCGGCCTGCTCGCCAGCTGTTGGCCACTTTGCAGCCGCAGTTTGCCACGCTTGAGAAACGCAAAACCGAGCAACAGCGCGAGCTTGCCGAGCTGGATAAACTGATTGCCGGGCGTGATGCTGAACTAAAACAGAAAAGAACCGAGTTCGCCGCTAAACGACAGGAATTGCTGGATGTAAAAACAATCTGTGAGCAAGAAAATCATATTATTCGCCTGAATGATGAGCGAGAGCGCCTGCAACAAGATCAACCTTGCCCGCTGTGCGGCTCAACGTCACATCCAGCAGTTGCAGAATATACGGCTCTGCAACCGAGGGAGAACCAAAAACGGCTGGCTCAAGTTGAAGAGGATGTTTCCACCCTGTCCAAACTTGGGGCTGCGCTAAAAGCGCAATGGGAATCACTGTGCCAGCAGCGCGAAAAACTGGCACAGTCCAGCGCCGCCATTGAGGCAGAAGAAACTTCACTGTCCGCCCGCTGGCAGCAGCAGTGCGCAGAACTAGGTATCGCTTTAACGCCGCAGGACGATCTCACCGCCTGGCTTGAAGAGCAGGAACAGCGTGAACAGCAGCTGCGCCAGCTAGGTGAACGCCAGACGCTGGAGGCGCAATATCAGCGCGACAGCCAGCAACATGAAAAGTTGAACGCAGACTTTGTGGCGCAGCGCGCTTCGCTACAAGCGGTACTGGAGCAGGCAGGTCTTCAGCGACCTGAGCCGGGCGAAGAGCAAACCTGGCTTGAGACTCGCCAACAGGAATCTCAGCAATGGCAGCACCAGCAGGACAAACTGCCCCAGCTTCGCCAGCAGCTCTCCGCTCTCGACATGTTGCTCTCAACCCTTGCAGACGATGGCTCCACCCCACCGCTGCTGGATGAACACGAGCACCAGGCAGCGCTGCAAAACTGGCAGGCATTGCATAACGATTGCAACCTGCTTGAAGGGCAGCGCCAGTCCCTGCAACAGCAACTGAAGCAAAGCGAAGAAGAAAGTACTGCGGCGCAGACTCAGTTCAGGAATGCGCTTTCGGCCAGCCAGTTCAGCGATGAAGCCGATTTCTGCAGCGCCCTGCTGGAAGAAACCGAGCGCCTTGGGCTGGAACAGCGTAAACAGCATCTGGAGCGCCAGCAGCAACAGCAGGTCACTCTGCTGGAACAGGCTGAAAATGCGCTGGCTCAGCACTTATCGGCACGGCCAGAAAATCTGCATGAAGAAACAGACCCTGGCGCGCTGGAGGCGCAAATCTCAGCGCTTGCCCTCCAGCTGCGTGAAAATGCTTCACAGCAAGGGCAAATCGTCCAACAGCTTCGCCACGACGAGGAAAACCGGGTTCGCCAGCAAACGCTGATGCTGGAGATAAAAGCCTGTGAAGCGCAGGTGGAAGACTGGGGTTATCTCAACGCGCTTATCGGCTCCAAAGAAGGGGATAAATTCCGTAAGTTCGCCCAAGGACTGACGCTGGATAACCTCGTATGGCTGGCAAACAATCAGCTTAATCGCCTGCACGGCCGCTACCTGCTCCAGCGTAAAGATAACGAAGCGCTTGAGTTACAGGTGGTTGATACCTGGCAGGCTGACGCGGTGCGGGATACCCGCACGCTCTCCGGCGGCGAAAGCTTCCTGGTGAGTCTGGCGCTGGCGCTGGCGTTGTCCGACCTTGTCAGCCACAAAACGCGCATTGACTCGCTGTTTCTTGACGAAGGCTTTGGCACCCTGGACGCACAAACGCTGGATACCGCGCTCGACGCGCTGGATACGCTGAACGCCAGCGGCAAAACCATCGGCGTCATCAGCCACGTTGAGGCGATGAAAGAGCGGATCCCGGTGCAAATTAAGGTGAAGAAGATCAACGGCCTGGGCGTGAGCCGACTGGATAAGGTTTTTGCGGTGGATTGACCTTTATCCTGGCTCACTCCCAGGGAAGTGTCTGGTAGTCACAAATACGCTTATGAAGGATCGGCTAAAGTTCCGTTCACTTCCAGCCCTGTTTTATATGCAGCCACCGAACCGGTGAACGACTCGGGGAAGTCACCGTCACTTCAAGACTTACAGCCACGCCCTTGTTCCCGGCTCTCATCGCCCCAGGTTATGACCCAACTCAGGCGGGGTTGAGCTGCCGGGAGCAGCGAAAGAGAGCGATCGTCGGGAACGAATCGCGAACGACCCCGACTGTTTGGGTGATAGCCGGTGGGTTTACCGCTTCAGCGGCGATGAGCTCGCCGGGC
>NZ_DASYBS010000049.1:0-4906 GCF_036500665.1 Cedecea sp. | reverse complement strand
TTCGTCTTTGTAGTAATCATGCAGTTTCGCCATCGTACTACTCCAAATTACTTGATAGTTTCGCTGTTAGACTTGAAGAAACGGACTTTTTTGCCGTCTTCGAATCTAAAGCCTACACGGTCAGCCTTGCCGGTTGCCGCGTTGAAGAGAGCAACGTTAGAAACCTGAATTGCAGCTTCTTTTTCAACGATGCCACCTGGTTGGTTCAGGGCCGGAACCGGCTTCTGATGTTTCTTAACCAGGTTGATACCTTCAACAATGACCTTGCCGGAAGACAGGACATTTTTTACTTTACCGCGCTTACCTTTATCTTTACCGGTTAACACGATAACTTCGTCATCACGACGGATTTTCGCTGCCATGATTCGCTCCTTAGAGTACTTCTGGTGCCAGAGAGATAATTTTCATGAACTTCTCATTACGCAGTTCACGAGTTACCGGCCCAAAAATACGCGTGCCGATTGGCTGCTCGCTGTTATTGTTTAAAATAACGCATGCATTGCCATCGAAGCGAATGACAGAACCGTCCGGGCGACGAACACCCTTCTTGGTGCGCACCACTACCGCTTTCAGCACATCGCCTTTCTTCACCTTACCGCGAGGAATTGCTTCCTTGATGGTAATCTTGATGATGTCGCCGACGCCTGCGTAGCGACGGTGCGAGCCACCCAGAACCTTGATACACATTACGCGACGCGCGCCGGAGTTGTCGGCCACGGTCAGCATAGTCTGTTCTTGGATCATTTCAGTGCTCCGCTAATGTCAACTACTACTTCGGGACCTGGATTCAGGTCGTTAAAAAGCCCCATAAACGAGGGCGCGGCATTATAACACCGGTTCCTGTGAATGGGTAGAAAAAATAAACGGCTCATCGCTGAGCCGTTTATTTGTTTGAGAAGGCTTACTGTATTACAGAACCGCTTTCTCTACAACGCGAACCAGCGTCCAGGACTTAGTCTTGGACAGCGGACGGCATTCGCGGATTTCAACCACGTCACCGATACCGCATTCGTTGTTCTCGTCATGTACGTGCAGTTTGGTCGTACGCTTGATGAATTTCCCGTAAATCGGGTGCTTCACAACACGTTCGATGGCAACAACAATGGATTTCTCCATTTTGTCGCTGACAACGCGACCTTGCAGAGTACGGATTTTATCGGTCATTACGCACCCGCCTTCTGAGTCAGTAAAGTCTTAACACGCGCAACATCACGACGAACCTGCTTCAGCAGGTGAGTCTGTTGCAGCTGGCCACTTGCAGCCTGCATGCGCAGGTTGAACTGCTCACGCAGCAGGTTCAGCAGCTCGGTGTTCAGCTCTTCGACGCTCTTTTCACGCAGCTCTTTTGCTTTCATTACATCACCGTCTTAGTTACAAAGGTGGTTTTGATAGGCAGTTTTGCTGCTGCCAGCTTGAAGGCTTCACGGGCCAGCTCTTCAGGTACGCCGTCCATTTCATACAGGACTTTGCCCGGCTGGATCAAGGCAACCCAATACTCCACGTTACCTTTACCTTTACCCATACGCACTTCAAGCGGCTTTTCGGTGATCGGTTTGTCCGGGAATACACGGATCCAGATCTTACCCTGACGCTTAACTGCACGGGTCATTGCACGACGTGCTGCTTCGATCTGACGGGCAGTCAGACGACCACGGCCAACAGCTTTCAGACCGAAAGTGCCGAAGCTAACATCCGTACCCTGCGCCAGACCACGGTTGCGGCCTTTGTGCACTTTACGGAATTTTGTACGCTTTGGTTGTAACATCAGCGACTCTCCTTACTTACGGCCTTTACGCTGCTGCTTTTTAGGTTGAGCAGCCGGTTCCGGTTGTTCAACAGCAGCCATACCACCCAGGATCTCACCTTTGAAGATCCATACCTTAACGCCGATTACACCATAAGTGGTGTGCGCTTCAGAGGTGTTGTAGTCGATGTCAGCACGCAGAGTGTGCAACGGCACGCGACCTTCACGGTACCATTCGGTACGTGCGATCTCGGCGCCGCCCAGACGGCCACTAACTTCAACTTTGATACCTTTAGCGCCCAGACGCATGGCGTTCTGAACAGCACGCTTCATAGCACGGCGGAACATAACGCGACGTTCCAGCTGAGAAGTGATGCTGTCAGCAACCAGTTTTGCGTCCAGTTCAGGCTTACGCACTTCGGCGATATTGATCTGTGCAGGAACGCCAGCGATATCCGCTACGACCTTACGCAGTTTTTCTACGTCTTCGCCTTTCTTACCGATAACGATACCAGGACGAGCGGTGTGAATAGTCACACGGATGCTCTTAGCTGGACGCTCAATAACGATACGAGATACAGACGCCTTAGCCAGTTCCTTAGTCAGGTACTGACGTACTTTAAAATCGCTGTCCAGGTTGTCAGCGAATTCTTTGGTGTTCGCAAACCAGGT
This sequence comes from Cedecea sp., assembly GCF_036500665.1. NCBI lineage: Bacteria > Pseudomonadati > Pseudomonadota > Gammaproteobacteria > Enterobacterales > Enterobacteriaceae > Cedecea > Cedecea sp. Next base: position 2,490 of record NZ_DASYBS010000049.1, on the reverse strand, counting down.
TGAGTTCCATGGTTTTACAATACCCAGGCGAATACCATTAGGATGTACTTTCTGACCCATTGCTAGTCTCCAGAGTCTCAGCGATCGGACACAACCACAGTAATGTGGCTGGTGCGCTTCAGGATGCGATCTGCACGACCTTTTGCACGAGGCATAATGCGCTTCATGCTAGGGCCTTCGTCTACGAAGATTTTCGCGACTTTCAGATCGTCAATGTCAGCGCCATCGTTGTGTTCAGCGTTAGCAATGGCAGATTCCAGTACTTTCTTAACCAATACAGCCGCTTTCTTATTGGTGTAGGTCAGAATATCCAGAGCCTGCGACACTTTCTTACCGCGAATCAGGTCAGCAACAAGGCGAACCTTCTGAGCAGAAGAACGAGCATGGCGATGTTGAGCTAAAGTTTCCATCTCTTCCTCCTACCTTATTTCTTCTTCGCTTTTTTATCAGCAGCGTGGCCGCGATAAGTACGAGTCGGTGCGAATTCACCCAGTTTGTGGCCGACCATTTCATCGGAAACAAAGACTGGAACGTGCTGACGACCATTATGGACAGCGATGGTCAAACCGATCATGTTAGGAAAGATCGTTGAACGACGGGACCAAGTGCGCAGGGGCTTCTTGTCACCGCTTTCCACCGCTTTCTCTACCTTCTTCAGCAAGTGCAGGTCAATAAAAGGACCTTTCTTGAGAGAACGTGGCATGGCTTATCCTCTAAAATTATTTGCTACGGCGACGTACGATAAATTTATCAGTACGCTTGTTGCTGCGGGTCTTCTTACCTTTGGTCTGAACGCCCCACGGAGATACCGGGTGCTTACCAAAGTTACGACCTTCACCACCACCATGTGGGTGATCGACTGGGTTCATCGCAGTACCGCGAACGGTAGGACGAACACCACGCCAGCGAGCAGCACCTGCTTTACCCAGAACGCGCAGCATATGCTCAGCGTTGCCAACTTCGCCCAGGGTAGCGCGGCAGTCAGCTTCGACTTTACGCATTTCACCAGAACGCAGACGCAGGGTAACGTAAGCACCATCACGAGCAACGATCTGCACGTAGGTACCAGCGGAACGAGCCAGCTGACCGCCTTTACCTGGTTTCATTTCTACGTTATGAACAGTAGAACCAACCGGGATATTGCGCATCGGCAGGGTGTTGCCCGCTTTGATTGCAGCATCAACGCCAGACTGAATCTGGTCGCCAGCTTTCAGGCCTTTAGGGGCCAGGATGTAACGGCGTTCGCCATCTTTGTACAGAACCAGCGCGATGTTCGCGGAACGGTTCGGATCGTACTCAAGACGTTCAACAACTGCCGGGATACCATCTTTGTTGCGTTTGAAGTCAACAATACGGTATGCCTGCTTGTGACCACCACCGATATGACGGGTAGTGATACGACCATTGTTGTTACGGCCACCGGATTTGCTGTTTTTTTCCAGCAACGGAGCAAAAGGCTTGCCCTTGTGCAGCTCAGGGTTAACCACTTTAACTACGTGGCGACGACCCGGAGATGTCGGTTTACATTTAACAACTGCCATTGTCTTTCTCCTCCGACTTACTCAGCGCCGCCGACGAAGTCCAGATTCTGGCCTTCCTTCAGGGTGACGTAAGCTTTTTTCCAGTCGCTACGACGACCAACACGCTGTCCGTGACGTTTAGTTTTCCCTTTAACTACCAGGGTGTTAACGTCTTTAACTTCAACTTCGAACAGCTTCTGTACAGCAGCAACGATCTCTGCTTTGGTCGCGTCAGTCGCAACTTTGAGTACGATGGTGTTGGTTTTTTCCATCGCGGTAGACGCTTTTTCAGATACGTGCGGCGCGCGCAGTACTTTCAGCAGACGTTCTTCACGGATCATGCCAGCATCTCCTCAACTTGCTTAACTGCTTCCGCAGTCATAACGACTTTGTCGAAGGCGATCAGGCTAACTGGGTCGATTGCTGCTACGTCACGCACGTCAACCTTATGCAGGTTACGAGCGGCCAGGAACAGATTCTCATCCAGTTCACCGGTCACGATCAGCACATCTTCCAGAGCCATATCTTTCAGTTTCTGAGCAAGCAGCTTGGTTTTCGGTGCTTCAACAGAGAACTGCTCAACAACGATCAGACGATCCTGACGTACCAGTTCGGACAGAATGCTTTTCAGCGCGCCGCGGTACATCTTTTTGTTAACTTTTTGACTGTGGTCCTGCGGGCGAGCAGCGAAGGTTACGCCACCGGAACGCCAGATCGGGCTCTTGATAGAACCTGAACGCGCACGGCCGGTACCTTTCTGGCGCCACGGCTTTTTGCCGGAACCAGTTACTTCAGCACGGGTCTTCTGAGCACGAGTACCCTGACGGGCGCCTGCTGCATAAGCAACAACAACCTGGTGTACCAGCGCTTCGTTGAAGTCACGACCGAAGGTAGTTTCGGAAACAGTCAGCGCGCTTTGCGCGTCTTTCAATACTAATTCCATTGCTATCCCCTTACGCCTTCACAGCTG
>NZ_DASYBS010000048.1:0-1829 GCF_036500665.1 Cedecea sp. | reverse complement strand
CCACTTCAACGTGGGCGAGTGGTATCTCGGTGCAGACGGTGCAACTGTCAATCGACAACAGCCTGTGTTTCGGTTTGTACCATCAGCAGCAACAGATTGGTTTTGCCCGTCTGGTGACGGATTACGCCACTTTCGGTTATCTGTGCGATGTGTTTGTCTCTCCGGATTATCAGGGGCAGGGGTTAGCGCGTTGGCTGATGGATTGCACGTTGGAACATCCTGTGCTGCAACGGCTACGACGAATTATGCTGGTGACCGGGACTGCGCCGTGGCTGTACCAGAAAGTGGGTTATGAAGCGGTGAATCGTGAGGATTTTGTCTGGCATATTGTCCGGCCGGATATCTACCAGCAGCAGTAACATCAGGCGGCGGTGCTATTGGGCACCGCCGCCTGTTTCAAGGTTTGACGTTGATAAGGCTTTCTTCGTGACGTTGTAACGGTTTGAACTTGCTGTAGAGCAGGGCGACCACAAACAGAATCGCCTGGACGATCACAATGCAGGGGCCGGTGGCACCGTCGATGTGGAAACTGATCAAGGTGCCGAGCACGCAGGAGAATACCGACACCACCGTAGCAACCATTAACATGCGATCGAAGCTGCGGCACAGCATAAAGGCAATAATCCCAGGAGCGATTAACATCGCAATCACCAGAATCACCCCCACGGCCTGCAGCGAAGCGACAATGGTCAGCGCCAACAGGCACAGTAACCCGTAGTGCAACAGCTTGACCGGCAGGCCGATCACTCTGGCATGGTTGGGGTCGAAACAGTAAAGCATCAGATCCTTGCGTTTGAGCAACACCACTAACAGGGTGATACCTGCCATCAGCAACGTCTGTTTCAGTTCGGCATCGGTAATACCCAGCATATTGCCGAACAGAATGTGGCTCAGATGCTGATCGGTATCGACGCGTGAAAACAACACCAGCCCAAAGGCGAACATGCCCGAGAACACGATGCCCATCACCGTATCCTCTTTCACCCGGCTGTTTTCTTTCAGGTAACCGGTGGCGACCGCGCAGAAAATACCGGAGAAAAATGCGCCGATCACTACCGGGATGCCGAGCACAAATGCCAGCACGATGCCGGGCAGCACCGCATGCGAAATGGCATCGCCCATCAGGGACCAGCCTTTAAGCACCAAATAGCAGGACAAAACGGCACAGACGACACCGGTCACGATAGCGGCCAGGATCGCCCGCTGCATAAACGGATAGGCGAACGGCTCGCTGAGTAGTTGATACAGAGTTTCCATCAGTGGCCTCCGGTCTGTTCACGTGCTACGCGGCGTTTGGATGCCAGCAGGCCGTGCTTGGGGGCGAAGAAAAAGGCGGCCAGGAACACCAGCGTCTGCAGGGTCACGATCACTCCACCGGTCGCGCCGTCGAGGAAGAAGCTCAGGTAAGCCCCAAAGCTGCTGGTCAATGCGCCGATCGCGATGGCGATGATCACCAAGCGACTGAAGCGGTCGGTCAGCAGATAGGCGGTTGCGCCTGGCGTGATGACCATGGCGATCACCAAAATTGCGCCGACGGTTTGTAATGCCGCCACGGTGCAGGCGCTGAGCAGGGTGAAGAACAGGATCTTCAAGCGCAGCGGCGACAGGCCGATCGACACTGCGTGGTTTTCGTCAAAGAACACCGCCAGCAGGTCTTTCCACACCAGGCACAGGATCAGCAGTGATACGCCGATGATAATCTCGACCTGCAACACGTCTTCATCGGCGATGCCGAGAATATTGCCGAAGATAATCGACTGCACGTTAACCGAGGTGGGGTTGAGCGAAACGATCAGCAGGCCGACGGCGAAGAAGGTGGAAAAGATAAA
>NZ_DASYBS010000047.1:0-2254 GCF_036500665.1 Cedecea sp. | reverse complement strand
CCCAGTTCAGCCTGCTTCAGGGCAAAAACAATCTGCTCTTCGGTGAATCGTGATTTTTTCATCGGCACCACCTCCGTTCAGGGAGTGTAGATCATGCCGGAATTCTGTTTCTGAATGGAGCAGGATCTTGGGTCAGGGTCAGTCTCTGACTGCCCCGGCAAACCGTTCCGCGCTCAGTTCTGCTGAGCTGATATAGTAGCGGTATTCGAGAGACTCTTTCCCCGATTTATCCAGCCGATAACTGATTGCTGCCCCCAGTGTTTTCAGGCACTTCCATTCAGGAAATTGTGCTGCCAGATTATCCGCCGGGAGTACATGATATTCTCTGATTTCGACGCGCCCGTGCCCTTTTTCCACGACCACGCTGCCGGTTTTTTCAGCAGCACAGAGCGGCCACATGGCCTCTTTTACTGCGCTATGAAGTTGCTTCTGGTTTGCCTTTACGGCCAGCAGATAATCACCACCCTGCCTGACTATGGTGTCAGCGATGCTGGTCTGACATCCTATTGCGTCAATGGATATCAGGCATCCCTTAAGCTCCAGTAGCTTCAGCAGTGCCGGGATAGCTGTAATTTCATTGGATTTGGCCTCTGTTTTTAACTGGCCCATTACCACGCCATTGCGGGTGGCAAAGGCGCTGACCATATGAATGGCAGAACAGCGACTCTTACTGTTGTAACTCCCCCGCAACACCTTGCCATCAACGGCAACCAGCTCACCTCCGGTAAGCTTATTCACCGACTGCACCCATCGGACAAAGCACTGCTGAAACTGAACCGGGTTTAGGCGTGAAACAATACGTGCGATGGTGTCATGAACAGGTAACCCGTTGGGGAACAGCCCTTTTTTCTGAAGCCATTCAATATGGACTTCGCCAAAATCTTCAATGTCTTCCCATCCTTCAGCTCCGGCAATAACAGCGCAGATCGTCAGGAACAGGACGTCAAACAGGGGATAACTGATTTTTGCTGTCTGGCGAGGGTCTTCCTGGCAACCAAAGTGCAACAAGAAAGCGTCAGATACCATCAGGCAGGGCTCCCAAAAGAGAGCATAAGATCACAACGAGAATAGCGCGTCAAATCGTTCGGATTTGCTCAAAAAACGTTCGCGATCTCATCCTGCTCTCAATATGTAGTTGCTCTGCAAGAAAATCAATAACAGCAACCGGAATTATTGTCGTTAAATCGGGGAAGCGACCGAGGTAACGGACTGTACATAATAATATGGCATAGCCCAACCGGTTATGGTCTCCCCGTTTTTCAGAAATATTCATCCGGTCAAAATCATCAAGATGAAAATAGCGAGCCAGTGTTTCCTTTGTCAGTTCGCCATGATAGTTACCGTAACCTGCTTTTTGATCTTCGGAAAGAAAATTAACGGGCATCGTAAACCATCCTTAGTTCAGGGGCATATCACGAATTTTTTTGCGACTGATGGATTGCCCAGACGCGTTTGACCTGGCTGATGCTGCATCCGGCCAGCGTGGCTGTGTGCTCAATAGTTAACCCGGACTGCCGGAGGGTAATGATACGCTCATGGGTCACGAGATCGGCCTTCCTGCCTGCGTACTTGCCTGCAACTTTGGCGAGCTGAACACCCTGGCGCTGTCTTTCCCGCCGTATTTCGTAGTCATCTCGTGCGGTCTGAAGGGCAAGTTTCAGCAATAACTCCTGAACAGATTCAAGGACAATGCGGGAGACACCATCATTTTCTGCTACTACTTCTGACAAATCCACTATGCTTGGAATAGCCAGCCGGGCACCTTTGTCTCTGATGGAAGCAATCAGTTTTTCAGCTTCAGGAAGAGGGAGACGACTGATACGGTCAATTTTTTCGGCTATCACCACATCACCAGGCTGAAGGTCGGCGATCATGCGGAGAAGCTCAGGTCTGTCAGCTCTGGCACCCGATGTTTTTTCCCGATAAATACCTGCGATATAAAAACCACTGGCAATGGCCGTTTTTTCGATGTCAGCCTGGCGTGCCAGATCCTGCTCTAATGTACTGACTCTTTCATAGATGCGAGCAATTTTCATTTAAGGTGGCCAAAATAAGTATAGGTAATTTGGCTATCGTAAAAGAGATGGCTAAAAATGGCAATCTGCAATGTATTTGTCATTTTCAGAAGACAACTGCACGAAATGTCAGAAGTAGAGTGCACTGGCTACCCACGGCGATAACTCAGGGCTGATTGAGCAGTTTCTTTCCATCAGGCCGCAGCTCTCCTGCTGGCGAAATATGTCGGTATAATGTC